>CAZVKD010000027.1:4202-15859 GCA_964627675.1 uncultured Gemmatimonadaceae bacterium | reverse complement strand
TGTCACTGGTGAACCGGACGGGATTGGCGGCCTCGCCCTCGGCCCGGATCGTGCCGTTGTCCACTTGCAGGGCACCGCCATTCATCACGACCGCGGCGCCGGGCTCGAGCTTCCACACCGTGCCGTTCACCAGACGGACGTTGCCGGGCGCATCGAACCGCCACGGCAAACGCGAGACCGTGCGAACCGTATCCGACGCCGAGATGTCTCCGCAGCACTGGATCCACAGCGTGTCGTGGAGGTTGCCGAGCAGGCTGTCCGGGTCCTGCGCCGCCAGGGGCCCGAGCATGTTCGACGTAATCCGGGCCGGATACTGGTTGCCGCGTACGCGGTTGCCAGAGATGCGGCTCGCCGGGCCTGTTCCGCCGCCCAGCACCAGCCCGCTCCCCGCGTTGTCGGCAATCAGGTTGTTTTCGATGACCGGATCGTTCTGCACGCTGACGTTGACGCCGTCCCCGCCGTTCCGCTCGATCACGGATCCCTGCAACGTCACGTAGCGCGGCGACTGGCTGGCCTCGCGGTCGGCGGCCAGCGCGACGCCACCTCCACTGTTGTCCTGAACCACGCTACTGGTGACGGCGCTGCTGTCTCCTGAAATCACCGCACCGTTGCCCCCATTGTCCGCGAACAACGCGTTGTTCACTTGGAGCCGTTTGGCCGAAGCGAAGGCGACGAGCCCGTCACCACCGTTACCGACGAACCGAGAATCGGCAATGGTGACGTCCCGGGTGCGCAACTCCATCCCGTCTGAGGCATTGGAGTCTGCGTAGATGGGTCCCTGGACGATGAGCGGGCCGCTGACGGTGAGACCGTCGAGCTGGCTCTGACGGCTCGTGACACGGTCGAGGATAAGGGGTGCTCCGGTGTGCTCGGCGAAAATGTGGCCACCACTGCAGCACGGCCCGCCGTACTCGAGCACGACGTTCCGAAACACGCTCGTGTCCGACAAGTGCTTGAGCAAGATGAAGCCCCAGTCGCCGCGCTGCGGGTTGGACCGCCCGGAAGTAAAGCGGATCTCCCCGAACCGGCCGTCAGCCACGATCCGGCCTGGCCCGATGCTCGTGGCCCCAGTGGCGCTCGCGGCGCCGATCCAAATGGTGGAGCCGTTCTGGCCCCGGATGGTGGTGCCCGGGTCAATTGTCAGCGTGCGGCCGCCGCCGATGCCGATCCCCGCCGCGTCCAGACGCCACGGCAGCCGGCGGTCGATGAACAGGTCCCGGGTCGTGAAATCGCCGGTACCGCTGACCTTGATTTCGTCCTGGCCGTTTCCCAGCAGGCTGTCAACCGGCACGTCCTGAATCGCGTCGAGTGCCTGGGCCGTCACGACGAGCGGCCACGCGCCGTTGCTCGTGATTCTGGTGCCACGAAGGTCCGCCAGCGTTGCGCTGCCTTCGATGGCCAGCCCTTCGGTGTTGCCCTCTATGCGAGTGTTGGTCACGCGGGTCACGCGCGCGACGGACTCGATGCCGCGCGACCAGTGTGTCCGGATCACCGAGTTCTGCACCGTCAGCGCGCAGGCTGTGCTGACGGCGTCCCACCGGCCGTCCCTCAACGTGACGGCATCCAGGAGAATGGTGCCCGAACACGACGGTGCAAGGGGGCCGTCCCAGATACTGCCCCCGCCCGCATCGGCGCCCGCGAACTCCACGACGGTGTTGCGCAGAATCACGCTATCGGTTGGCGACAAGAACGACGTCCGGATTCCTCCCCAGTAGCCGGGGGTACCGGCATCGAGCGCAGTGAACGTGATAGGCAGGGCCGACGTCCCGAGCGCGCGCAGTCGCCCTGTGGCGCCCGCAAGCTGACCGACCGTGAGGGTTGCCCCGGCGCTGAACTTCACAGTGGCCCCGGCTTCAATGCTGAGGGTGGCTCCACGCACCGTCACATTGCCGCCCACGCAGTGCGGGCTCCCAGCCCGGGTCCACGTCTGGCTGCTGGTGACGTCTCCACCGCGGGCTGTGCCGCCGACGCACAGCGCGCTCAGCGGCCCGACGCGCACGCTCACACTGTCCGACCGGCCGCCGGTCTGCGCTACGACCCAGGTCGAGTCGTTCACGTTGCCGCCATTCACGCTCGCGGTGTCCAGACCGGCATTGATAGGGCCCACACCGGCGATGCCCGTGTTGCGGCTGGTCCAGGTAAAGCCCCGTCCCGGAATCCGGTAGCCGCGCTGGTCGAACGCCGAAGCGGCGATCAGGGTCCCTTGGCCCTGCGCCAGGCTCACGCGCCGGGGCGTCACAGCTACGCTCGCCACCTGCTGGGACACGTTCACGACGCGGCTCCCCACGAATCCGCCCGACGTGACCGTGATCGTGGACGAGCCGTTCGTCTGCGCCGTGACGAGACCCCCGGCGTCGACGCTGGCCACGGCCGGGTTGTCGCTGGCGAAGGTGAACGCGCAGCACCGGTCCGGTGGGATCGCGAACCCGTTGCGGTCTCGGCCTTCGGCAACGAAGCGCGCGGTGTCCCCGAGGCTCGTGAGCGTGGTGTCGTTGGCCGGGACCGCGATGGCGACCCCCGCCAGGACTTGATCCACGACCACGATGGTGGTGTCTTCCTGCCCGCCGGATAACCCGACGATCCGCGCCACGCCGTTCGACGCGGCGGTGACAATCCCCGAGCCGCTCACGGTCGCCACCAGGGGCTCAAGCGAACGCCACAGCACCACGGGTGACGGCACGGCGTTGCTGGACTCGTCCACGCCGCTGGCCGCCAGCGCAATCTGATCGTTGACGGCGGTGAGCAGCGCGGAATCCGGGGTGACGTTGAGCGAGAGGAGCCCGCGAGCCACGACGACGCGCGCGGTGTCTGCCACGGCGTCGCTGCGGGCAACGACCTGGGCGATGCCCTCGCCCGCCGCCCGGACCAATCCCGTCGTGTCCACGCTGAACACGCCCGCGTTGCTGGAGGACCACTGCGTCACCGTGCCCGTGTTGAGGTTGCCCCTGGCGTCCCTGGGCTCGGCCAGGACGCGAGCCGTGTCGCCGGCGTTCTTCAGGATGATCGTGTCGCGATTGAGGGTGATCGAGCGGGAGACCTGCTGGACCCGCACGCGCACCGTGTCGGCGCGCCCGTCGGCGCTGGCGATAATGCGGAGCCCCGGCGGTCCGGTGTTGCCCAGAGCCGTCACGAGCCCCGCGGAATCCACCCTGGCCCCGCCCGGGAACGTGCTGGTCCAGGCGATGCGCACGCCGGCGATCGGGCCGCCCTGCTTGGTCTGCCCCTGCGCGGTGAATCGAGCGGTGTCGCCCAGGCTCTCGAACACGATGGAATCCGCCGACGCCACCACCCGGGCCACGATGCCACGGAACACGCCCGTGGTCTCGGGTGGCGCTCCCGCCAGCGAGCCGGACGCAAGCGTGGCGCGAACCGTGAAGGTGTCACGCGCGAGTACCGCCACTCGGCCCGAGTCGTCCACGCTCGCCACCGCGGGCCGACTGCTCGAGAATCGGATGCGTACGCCGGCCACGGGGTCCGCACCGGCGACGGCGCGCGCCGCGAGCTTCACCGTGTCGCCAACGATCAGCAGGGAGTCGGTAAGAATCTGGACGGCGAGGTCGCCTGCGGCCCGGGGCGAGAGCAGGTCGCCGAATACGCAGGCCGCGAAAACGGCCACGGAGCCCACGACTGGCGGCAGGAGGCAGCGCGATCTCACCTGCGCGCGTTTTCCCCCAAAGTGTGTCCTGCCTCTGTTTGGATCAGCGCCCAACGGGCGATAGAATGTGTCCCCGCTGATCTGCACTCGCAAGCACAGTGCCCACTACCTCTGCTCGGCACCTGTCCCATCTCTAGCGCCCGCCCTCCCACCCGGGTCGCGTGAGCTAATTCCGTGCGATTCTTGGTGTTAGGTTCGGGGCTGCAAGGATCCGCTGCGGCGTTCGATCTGCTGCAGACCACGGACGCCTCGGTGACGCTGGCCGATGCCGCTCCCGAGCACCTGCCGGCCTTCCTGACGCCGTACCGGGGCAGGCGATTATCCGTGCTGAAGGTAGACGCGCGGGACGAACCCAATCTGCGGCGCGTGCTGCGCGGGCATGACGCCGTGCTGTGCGCCCTCCCCTACTACTTCAACTTCGACGTCGCGCGGCTCGCCCTCGAGGCGGGAATCCACGTCGCGGACCTCGGCGGCAACACGGAGATCGTGCGTTGCGAGGAGACGTTGCATGACGAGGCGCGGCGCCGGGCCATCTCTATCATGCCCGACTGCGGGCTCGCCCCGGGCCTCGCGAACGTCCTCGCCGCCGAGGGCCTGCGCCGCGTCGAACGCGGATCGAGGAACGCGCGACGTCAGCGTAGCCCTGCGGCGGGCTCCGCTGTCAGTAGGTCCACCTCGAGAGCGCCTGGGTCACCACGCCGTCGGGCCCGGCGCCGAGCGTGACCCCGAGCACTCCGGCCCGGCCGAACTGGAGCACCAGTCCGGCGCCGCCGCCGGCTTTGAGGTCCTGCGTGGTCAGCCTGAACCCCCCGGCCGGGAACACTCGCCCTGCGTCGAAAAAGCCCACCAGTGTGGCGCGCGCGAGGGTCGGGACCGCGAAGACGTCGTAGCGCAGGTCCAGGTTCAGCAGCAGCTTGTCGGCTCCGAGCAGCCGGTTCTCGGGGAGTCCCCGGTGGGACTCGCCTCCGCCGAGGCCCATGAATGGACGATCGCTGGCGTCCACCGTGTAGTACGTGCCAGCCGGCGGATTCCCCCACATGCGCTGGCCCAGGATCCGCGCGGCCAGCACCAGCCGCTCGCCTACGGGGGCGTATCCCGACGCGCTCGCGAGGGCTCGGCTGTACGTGACGTCGCCGGCCAGATCGGCGTCGGCGCGCGCCAGGATCGCCTGGAGCAACGCGCCTCGACGGGGCGCCGCTTCGCTGTCCCGCGTGTCAAAGACGAGCCCCACACGGCCCGAAAAATCGCTGGTCCCGTTGCCCACGGCCGACACGAGCCCCGCCGCGCGGTCCAGTGCCAGTTGAGACACGCCCGCCACGGTGTCCAGGCGCCACCGTTCCAGGTGGAGACCGGCCAGCGCGCGCAGGGATCCCGCCAACCGCCGCTGCACCTCGCTCCGCGCGATATAGCGAGTATTGCGGGAGCGGTAGAAGTCTGGCTGGGTCGCGGTCTCGTTTGCCCGATCGAAGACGCTGGCATTGCCCACGCCGAAGTAGTTCTCGCGGGCTCGCCGCTCCGCGGTGAGCGTCAGGGCGAACCGCCAGCCCGGCGACAGGTACGGCATGCGGGCGTCCAGCACGAGCCGGCGGCTGCCGCGCGTGGTGACGTCTCCCGACGCCGAGAACGACGCGCGGTACGCCTCGGGGCGGTCGAAATCGGCATAGGAGAGCGGGGACAGCGCCGCCACGTAGCCACCCACGACGAACCCTTCGCGGGCGGTGTAGAAGACCTTGGGGTATGCGACGTCAGTCCACGTGGCACCGGGTGCGACGTCGGTCGTTGTCGTGTCCTGCGCCCGAACCGGCCCCGCGGCGCACACCAGCAGCCACGTGGCAATGACCGCCCTCACGCCCGGCGATCGTACAGCGGCGCGCTATCGTGCAGCCGCGCCTCTTTGCCATCGAAGGCGGCGTACTGGGCCGGGCGGCCGTCGCGGCGCGGATACAGCGACGCCGCGCCGAACTCACCGTTCTTGTTGATCGCGTAGAAGTTGAGGTCGAACATGGGCCGGCCCCGCTCGTCCAGCAGGCGCTTCTCCGTCATGGCCACCACGCGCTTCAGCGTTTCCAGGCACGCGTCCGTCGGCTTCATCCCCCGCCGCATGAACTCGACGGTGAGGAATCCGCCGCACACCTTGATGTTGGACTCCCCGCGCCCCGTGGAGCCTGCCGCCCCCACGTCAGGGTCGGTGTACTGCCCGGCGCCGATGATGGGCGAGTCCCCCACCCGCCCCGGGATCTTCCAGGCCAATCCGCTGGTGGTGGTGACCGAGGAGACCTCGCCCTTGGCATTCACCACATTGCAGTTGATCGTTCCGGTGGGACGGATCACCATGTCCTCGTCGTCCGCCACGTTGAGCCAGTCGTCGCTGGCGCCGCGATTCGCGCGCCAGCGCAGCCAGGCCTGGCGTGAGCGCTCGGTGAGCAGATCCTCCTCCTTGAACCCGTACGAGAGCGCGAACCGCTTGGCGCCCTCGCCCACCAGCAGGATATGGTTGGTGTACAGCAACACGTACTTGGCCACGACGCTCGGCGTCTTGATTCCTTCAAGGCAGGCCACCGCCCCCGCGCGCCGGGTGGGTCCGTGCATGCAGGAGGCGTCGAGCTGCACCACCCCCTCCTCGTTCGGCAGCCCGCCGTAGCCGACGGACGTGTCCTCTGGATCCAGCTCCTGGATCTTCACGCCTTCCACGGCGGCGTCCAGCGTGTCCACGCCTTGGGCGACGAGTTCTCCGGCTTTTTGGACGGCGCGAAGGCCGTTGGCCGACGCCACGGCGGCGGGCCGTCCCTGGGGCTTGAGGATCACCGCCGGTGGCCCCATCGCGCGAAGGGACCCTCCGGTGAGCACGACGCCGGCGGCCGCGCCGGTCGCGGCGCCAACGAATTCGCGTCGGCTGAGAGCGTTTGACATGCCAGCCTCCCGGTCCTGGTGCGAGTGGCGAGTTAATTGGCGTGGTGGGTAAAGTCAAACACGGCATGATCCTGGGGTCTCTTGATTCGCCCGCCAACGGGCCATACGTTCCCGGCCGCTCCAGCGGGCCCCCGCTCGAGGTCTCCGTTGTGCTGCCGGTCCGCAACGAGCGGGACAACCTAGCGCTCCTGCTCGAGGAGATTGACGCCGTCCTGCGTGAGCGGCCCCACGAGATCATCGCGGTGGACGACGCCTCCTCCGACGGATCGCTCGAAGAGCTCCGGAGGCTGCAGGCGGGTCGGCCGGCGCTTCGGGTACTCGCCCTGGCCCGGCATGCCGGCCAGAGCGCGGCGACCCTGGCCGGCTGCGATGCGGCCCGGGGCGACATCGTCGTTACGTTGGATGCGGACGGCCAGAACGACCCCGCCGACATCCCGCGTCTCCTCGCCGCGCTCGGCGAGCGCGCGGGGATCGCGGCGATCGTGGGCGCGCGCACCGGGGGGCGCGAGTCGGTGTGGCGTTCCCTGCAGAGCCGGGTCGGCAACCGCGTGCGTGATTGGATCACGGGCGATCGGGTGCGCGACAGCGCGTGCGGCATCCGCGCGATCCGCCGAACGGCGCTCGGCGCGCTCCCCCGATTCGACGGCATGCACCGGTTCTTCCCCACGTTGCTCCGGCTTAGCGGCTGGACGGTCGCGGAGTTTCCGGTACGGGTGCGACCTCGAAGGCACGGAAGGAGCAAGTACCGCATGTGGAATCGCGCTGCTCGAGGGCTGCGTGACGCGCTGGGCGTGCGCTGGCTCGCGCGGCGCGCCCTGCGATACACGGTGCGGGAGCTCCCCAGATGAGCGATCGGCGCAAGCGGTTGGACCCGGCCATCTTCAACTTGCCCGTCGAGCGGATGAAGCAGGGGTACTACTCGGACAAGTACTTCGTCCGTGCGCGCGAGGTGTTGCAGGCCGACCGCCATCACGCCCGCGTGCTGATGCAGGTCTTCGGCAAGGCGCATGCGTACCTGGGCGGCATTGACGAAGCCATCGCGATCCTCAAGCTGTGTTCCACGGACTGGGCCGCGCTCGAGGTCCACGCGCTGTACGATGGCGACCAGATCGAGCCGTGGGAAACCGTGATGACCATCAGTGGGCCGTACGACGCCTTCGCCCACCTCGAGACCCTGTACCTGGGCGTTCTCGCTCGCCGCACTCGCGTCGGTACCAACACCAGACTGGTGGTGGACGCTGCGCGCCCCAAGGAAGTGATGTTCTTCCCCGCGAGGCACGATCACTGGTTGGTGCAGACCGGAGACGGATACGCGGCCCACATCGCCGGGGCCATCGGGGTGTCCACCGACGCCCAGGCATCCTGGTGGGGGAGCGAGGGGGTGGGCACCGTTCCCCACGCCATCATCGCGGCCTATGACGGGGACACGGTGCTCGCCACCAAGAAGTTTGCGCAGTACATGCCGGCCCACGTCCGGCTGATCACGCTGGTGGACTTCGACAACGACTGCGTGGGCACATCGCTCGCCGTGGCCCGAGCGCTGGGCGATCGTCTTTACGGCGTTCGGCTGGACACGTCCGAGACATTGGTGGACAAGTCCGTCATCCCCCAGATGGGGCGGTTCCGCCCCACGGGAGTCAACCCGCAGCTCGTCTGGAACGTGCGCAACGCCCTGGACGCCGACGGGTTCAGGGCGGTCAGGATCGTGGTGTCCGGCGGATTCGACGTGGAGAAGATCCGGCAATTCGAGGAGGCCGGCGTGCCGGTGGACGCCTATGGTGTCGGCTCATCGTTGTTCGGCGGCCAGGGCCGGTTCGACTTCACGGCGGACGTGGTCATGGTGAACGGCCAGCCGCGCGCCAAGGTGGGGCGGGAGTATCGGCCCAATCCCCGGCTGGAGCGAGTGGTCTAGGGGGGCCGGGACTTCAGGGCCTCTTGCCGTTGGACCCCACCGCAGTATTATTCATCCCCATGCATAAGAATACAGTGACCCCGGTTGCCGTGCTCGGCGCCTCGGGGTACGTGGGCCGGGAACTGGTGGCCCTGCTCGACCGGCATCCGGATGTCGGCGTCAGGTTCACCACGTCGCAGAGCGAGCCCGACGTGCTGGGGCATCGCTCCATCCCGCTCGAGGCGGCTGAGGGCCGGTGGCGCGAGGCGGCCGTGGTGTTCAGCTGCCTGCCGCACGGGGTTTCGGCTCCGGCGGTGGAGCGGGCTCGAACGGCCGGGGCGCGGGTCATCGACCTGTCGTCCGATTTCCGGCTGTCCGATCGAGCGGTCTATGGCCTCACCGAGGTCGCGCGGCCTGCATTGCCGGACGCCGGCGTGGTTGCGAATCCGGGGTGCTATCCCACGGCTGCCCTGCTCGCGCTGCTCCCGTTCGCGCGCGCGGGACTGGTTGACACGACGCGCCCCATCATCATAGACGCCGCTTCCGGTGTCTCCGGGGCCGGCCGCACTCCCAAGCGCGACCTCCTGTTCGCGGAGGTCGCCGAAGACTTCCGGGCCTACGGCATCGGGAACACGCATCGCCACCTGCCGGAAATCACCCGACACCTGACGCCGTTCACCGGACCGGCGGACATCGTCTTCACGCCCCACCTGCTGCCCGTTCGACGGGGCATTCTCGCCACCCTGCACGTTCCGGTGCGCGAGCCGCTGGACGGAGAGGCGGGGGAGCGGGTTTTGCTCGAGGCGTATGCCGGCGAGCCGTGCATCCGAGTGATACAGGGCGGCGTTCCGTCGCTGCGGGACGTCGTCTACCGCAACCGGGTGGCGCTTGGCGTGACACCGGTGCGGCACGTCAGCCGGCCGATGCTCACCGTGGTCTCCGCGATTGACAATCTGGTAAAGGGCGCGGCGGGTCAGGCGATTCAAAACATGAACGTCATGTTGCGGTTGGCCGAAACGCGGGGGCTCCCGTGCTAGGGGTGCGTGTCGTGAAGGTGGGCGGGGCGGAGCTGGACGATCCCGCCTGGATCGAGCGACTCGCCGCTGGGCTGCCCGCTGCCCGACCGGTCGTGGTGGTGCACGGCGGCGGGCGCCGCATCTCGGCATGGCAGGAGCGCTTGGGGCTCCAAGTCGAGAAAGTGGACGGAGTGCGCGTCACGACCGGCGACGTGGCCGAGGTTGCCCAGATGGTGCTCTGCGGCCCCATTCAGTCTGACCTGGTTCGCGCGCTGCGGCGGCGAGGCCTGGACGCGGTGGGAATAGCGGGGGCGGACGGATACTTCACCGTTGAGCTCGTCAATCCCGCGAAACTGGGCCGGGTGGGCCGAGTGAGCGGTGTGGACGTCGAAGGCCTTCGGAAGCTGCTCGTAGCGGGGTTCACGCCGGTCATCGCGCCGTCCGCTGTGGACGAGCGCGGCGAGGCGGTGAATGTGAACGCCGACGACGCTGCCGCGGCCGTGGCGCGCGCCCTGGGTGCCGTCGAGCTGCTGCTCGTGTCGGACGTGCCCGGCGTCCTGCGCGACGGTCGGGCGCTCCCCTCGATGTCAGCGAGTGAGGTCCCGGAGTTGATCGCGCAGGGCCTGGTGACCGACGGCATGGTCGTCAAGCTGCGGGCCGCGTCGCAGGCCGGCGTGGCCCGCGTCCGCATCGGCGACATCCGGATGCTTACGGACCCGGATCGGGGTACGCTGATCGGGACGGACGCGGTGGGAGCCGCTGCATGAGCGTACTGAGTCAGCCGGCGGATGCGCTGCTCCCCGTCTACCGCCGTGCCGGCGCGTGTTTCACCCGGGGCGACGGATGCGAGTTGATTGCCGAAGACGGCTCGCGCTACCTCGATTTCGTCGCCGGGATCGCGGTCAACCCCTTGGGATACAACCATCCGGTGCTGCGCGATGCGATCGCTCGGGCTGCGCAGCCCGGGGTGCTGCATACGTCCAACTTCTACCGCACGGCGCCCGGCGAAGCGTTCGCCGCGGCGCTGGTGGAGCGGTCGTTCGCGTCTCATGTGTTCTTCTGCAACAGCGGGGCGGAGGCCAACGAAGGCGCCTTCAAGTTCGCGCGCCGCGCCGCAGGCGCACGCCCCGGCAAGCGCGACATCGTGGCCCTCAAGGGTGCATTCCACGGGCGAACCTTTGGCGCCCTCGCGGCCACTGACCGGCCGCAGTACCGAGAGCCGTTCGCGCCCCTCGTGCCGGGCATCACCATCGTGGATCCGTCCGACGCCGCCGCGCTGGAGCGCGCCGTTACGGCGCAGCGAACGGCCGCGGTGATCGCCGAGCCGGTCCAGGGCGAAGGGGGGATTCAGGTACTGCCGCCCGCCCTGCTGAGGGACCTGCGTGACCTCTGCGATGAAGCCGGCGCCGTGCTGATCTTCGACGAGATCCAGTGCGGCCTAGGCCGAACCGGCACGCTGTTCGCGTACGAGCAGACGGGCGTCGTGCCGGACATCGTCACGCTGGCCAAGGCCCTCGGCGCCGGGCTGCCCATGGGGGCCATTTTGGTGAACCAACGCGTGGCCCGGGCGATCAACCCCGGGGATCACGGCACAACGTTCGGCGGCGGGCCCTTCGTTGCTACCGTGGCGCATGCGCAGTTCCAGGTGCTGGCGGACGAGGCGTTCCTGGCCGGGGTGCGGGAGCGGGGCGGCTGGCTTGCCGCCCGCCTGGCGCAACTCAAGGCGCGGCACAGCGACATCACAGCGGTGCGGGGGCTCGGCCTGATGTGGGGTATCGAGCTGGCGGACCCCGTACAGCCGGTCATTGACCGGGCGTTCGAGCGGCACCTCCTGGTGATCGCGGCCGGTCCCAACGTGATCCGGCTGCTGCCCCCGCTGGTGATCTCCGAGGCGGACCTGGAGCGCGGCCTTGCGATTCTGGAGGAGTGCCTGTGACCGCGCTACCGCTCCAGCGGCCGGCCATCCTGACCCGACCCGCCCGGCCGGCAGATGTGCCCCAGATGGTTCGCCTCATGGAACCGTTCATCGCCACGGGTGACTTGCTTCCTCGAACACCCGACGACCTGCGCCGGGACCTTGACCGGTATGTGGTGGCCACCGACCGTGACGCCGTGGTGGGCATGGGCGCCCTCAAGCCGTACTCCCCGGATCTGGCGGAAGTGATCGCGGTCGCCGTGGATCCGG
>CAZVKD010000027.1:0-4192 GCA_964627675.1 uncultured Gemmatimonadaceae bacterium | reverse complement strand
GCCCACCAGGGCAACGGCGTGGGCAAGCTCGTGGTGACCCAGCTCATTGAGCGGGCCCGTCGGCTGGGCATGCACGAGGCGTTTGCCTTGACCCGCCGGCCGTTCTTTTTCCACCGTCTTGGCTTCCGGCCGGCGGACAAGTCGTTGTTTCCACAGAAGGTGTGGCTGGATTGCGCTAGCTGTCCCCGCCAGCACGCATGCGACGAGATCGCGGTGCACCTCCCCGACGTGGCATCCTGGAGACTCCCCGCGTAGCTTTCGCCCGCTGAAGAGCGAGAGCGGTTGGCCATCGGCAGTCAGCACTCGGCAGTCAGGACGCCTCTGACCGCTGATCGCTGGCTGCTGACTGCTGAAGGCCCCGAGAAACGAACGCAGCAGGAGTGGAGCGCATGTCCGGTCTGATCTTCTGGGACGTTGACACGCAGTACGACTTCATGCGCGCCGATGGCAAGCTGTACGTGCCGGACGCTGAAGTGATCATTCCCAACCTGAAACGCCTGACGCAGACGGCGCACGATCGAGGCATTCGGATCATCGCCAGCGCCGACGACCACGTGCACGGGCATCGGGAGCTGTCGGATGCCCCGGATTTCCGCGAGACGTTTCCGCCCCATTGCATGCGGGGGACGCCCGGGCAGCGCAAGATTCCCGAGACCGCGTTGCGGCACCCGCTGGTGATCGAGCCGGATCCGGCGGACCCCGCCGACATCCGCCGCCGCGTCCGAGGGCACGACGGCGACATCCTGTTTCACAAACACTGGTTCGACGTCTTCACCAATCCCAACGTGATGCCGGTGCTGGATGAGCTGGACCCCGAGCACATCGTGCTGTATGGCGTGGCGCTGGACGTATGCGACCGCTACGCCATCGAGGGGCTGCTGGCGCGGCGTCCGCGGGCCCGCCTCGCGGCCGTGACCGACGCCATGAAACCCATCGACGCCGGCGCGGCCGATCGCCTGCTGCGCGACTGGGCGGCGCGCGGCGTGACCCTCATGACCACCGACGACGTGCCGGGCCTCGTGGACCGGGCGACGGCAATCGGCGAGGCGCAGCCCGCATGAACCCTCATCCATTCGGGCAGTTCTTTCTTCCCGGGCCCACCGAGGTGCATCCGGACGTGTTGGCCGCGATGACCCGACCCATGATCGCCCATCGCGGCAAAGACATGCGGGAGTTGCTGGCGAGCATGGCCGTGCCCCTGCGGCAGCTGTTCCGCACCACGCGCCAGGTGGTGGTGGGCACGTGTTCGGCCACGGGATTCATGGAGGCCGCCATCCGCTGCGGCGTCCGGCATCGGGTGCTCTCGCTCGTGGGCGGCGCGTTCGGCGAGCGATTCGCCGCCATCGGGGCGGCGTGCGGACGCGACGTGATCCGGCTGAACGTGGCCCCCGGGGAGACCGTGGAACCCGACATGCTGCGGGACGCCCTGAAGCATTCCGACGTGGATGCCGTGACCTTGGTGCATTCCGAAACCGCGACGGGCGCCCTTGCGCCGCTCGCCGAACTGGCGAAGGTCGTGCACGAGTTCGATGACGTGATGCTGCTGGTGGATGCCGTGACGTCCGCAGCGGGCTCGCCCGTGGAGACGGATGCGTGGGGTTTGGACTTCGTCCTGACGGGATCGCAGAAGGCCCTGGCGTTGCCGCCTGGCTTGGCGCTGGGCGTGTGTTCGGCTCGTATGCTGGAACGGGCCAAGACGGTCCCGGAACGGGGGGCCTATTTCGACCTGGTCACGTTCGACGAAGCGTTTGCGCAGGCTCAGCCCACCAACACGCCCGCCGTCTCGCTGTTCTATGCCCTGGACGCGCAACTGAAACGAGTGGCGGCCGAGGGCGGGATCGAGGCGCGCTGGCGGCGACACGACGAGATGCGAAAGACGGTGGAATGCTGGGTCCAGGAGAGCGGGAGCAAATGGGGCCTGTCGTTCGTGCCGGTGGAAGGGCGCCGGTCGTGGACGACCTCCTGCCTGCGCGTTCCCGAGGGGAAGAGCGGCCGCGCGATCGTGCAGGCGCTGCTCGCCCGGGGCTGGACCATCGGCTCCGGCTACGGGCCGCTCAAGGAGTCCACCATTCGCATCGGACACATGGGGGACCACACGCCCGCGGGCGTGCGGCGGCTGCTGGACGTACTGGAGGACGTGCTGGCCGGGGCGCTGGGCTGATGCATCGCGTCGTCGTGGCTGACAAAGTGGACGAGGGCGGCCTCGCGCTCCTCGCGCAGTCGCCCGAGATCGAGGTCGTCAAGGCCATTAAAGACAAGAAGAAGCTGATGGACGCGCTGCCGACGGCCCACGGGCTGCTGGTCCGCTCGGAGACCAAGGTGACCGCCGAGCTGCTGGCCCTGGCGCCGGACCTCCGCGTCATCGGCCGCGCGGGAATCGGGGTGGATAACATTGATGTCGAAGCGGCCACGCAGCGGGGCATCGCGGTGCTCAACACGCCCGGCGGCAACACCATCAGCGCTGCGGAGCACACGGTGGGACTGCTGCTGGCGCTGGTCCGGCGGGTTCCCTGGGCCCACGAGAGCATGCGGGCGGGGGCGTGGGACCGGCAGAAGTTTCAGGGCGTCGAGCTGTCGGGAAAGACGCTGGGGGTCGTGGGGTTGGGTCGAATCGGCGCGCACGTGGCGACCATCGCGCGGGCGTTTGGCATGGTCGTGCTGGCGCACGATCCGTTCCTGACGGAGGCGAAAGCGGCCGAACTCCAGGTGCAGCTGGTGCCGCTGGATGACATGCTCAAACGGGCGGATGCCGTGACCCTGCACCTGCCGCTGACCGAGGAGACGCGAAACCTGATTGATCGCCGTCGGCTCGGGTTGATGAAGAAGACGGCCGTGCTGATCAACGCGGCTCGCGGTGGCTTGGTGGACGAGGCGGCGCTGCTGGAGGCGCTCAAGGCGGACAAGCTCGCCGGGGCGGCGCTTGACGTGTTCGAGACAGAGCCGCTGCCGCCGGAGTCTCCCTTGCGACAGGCGGATCGTGTGATCCTCACGCCCCACCTGGCGGCCTCGACCGCCGAGGCCCAGGAGCGCGTGGGACTCGAGATCTGCCGGCTGGTGCGAGACG
This sequence comes from uncultured Gemmatimonadaceae bacterium, assembly GCA_964627675.1. Lineage (GTDB taxonomy): Bacteria > Gemmatimonadota > Gemmatimonadetes > Gemmatimonadales > GWC2-71-9 > JACQHC01. The sequence continues at coordinate 1,128 of CAZVKD010000027.1, read as the reverse complement.
CGCTGATCAAAGGCGACCTGAGCGGCGCGGTGAATGTCCCGGGCATCGCCGGCGCCGCGCTGGCACGACTGCGCCCCTTGTTGTCCTTGTCCCGGCGGCTGGGGCGGCTTGCGGCGGCCTTCAGCCCGGCCCGCGTGCGCGAAATCGAGGTGCAGTACGCCGGGCCGGACGACGCGGCCCCCAAGCCGGTCATGCTGGCGGCGGTCGAGGGCGTGCTGGGCGCCATGGGCGTGGGTCCGGTCACGCTGGTGAACGCCATGAGCCTGGCGGAAGGGCGAGGGATCACGGTCGGCCGCCGCATCGGCAGTCCGGCCCAGCGATTCGAGTCCTCGGTTGGCGTGACGGTTCGGGCCGACGGAAAAGAGCTGACCGTGGTGGGGGCCACCGTCGGTGACGGCTTCGCTCGCATCATTCGGATCGGCGAGTATTCCGTGGACATTCCCGCCGATGGGTCCATCGTCCTGCTGCGCAATCAGGACGAGCCGGGGGTGCTGGGGCGCGTGGGGACGGTCCTGGGGAACGCCGGGGTCCACGTCGGCTCGTATCAACAGGCCCGCTCGATCGCGGCCAACGGCGAGGCGCTGGCGGCGGTTGCGGTGGATCGCGTGCCCGCCCCCACGGTCGTCGAGCGACTGGGGGCCGTCCCCGGTGTGCTCGAGGTCCGGGTTGCCGTGCTGGACGATGTCCCATGAGTCCCCGATCGAAGCGGGAGGCGCGGCGTCGCGGCCGCACGGGCGGCGGCGCAGCGCCACCCCAGCCGCGAGGCGGCCAGCCGCCGATCTACGATCCCGCCGTGGTGGAAGCCAAATGGCGCCGGCAATGGGGTGAGCGGCGCACCAATAACACCGACCTGCGCGGCGCGGCACGGCCGTACTACAACCTGATGATGTTCCCCTACCCCTCGGCCGAAGGGCTCCATGTCGGCAACGTGTTTGCCTTTGTGGGCGCCGATATCCACGGCCGCGCTCAGCGATTGCGGGGGTGGGACGTCTTCGAGCCGATCGGGTTCGACGCGTTCGGCATCCACTCGGAAAACTACGCGCTGAAAGTCAATCAGCATCCGGGGCGTCTGATCCCGGCAAACATCGCGAACTTCCGGGAGCAGCTGCGGCGCATCGGGTTGATGGT
>CAZVKD010000026.1:0-15923 GCA_964627675.1 uncultured Gemmatimonadaceae bacterium | reverse complement strand
TCGTCGAGGGTCACCACTTTGGGGCGCTTCTCGATGGCGCCAACACCGAGAATCGCCACCTGCGGCTGATTGATGATGGGCGAGCCGGTGTACGATCCGAACCCGCCCGGGTTGGTGATCGTGAAGGTCCCCTTCTGCACCTCGTCCGGATTGAGTCGCTTGGTGCGGGCGCGTTCGGCCAGATCCGCCATCTGGCGCGCGATCCCCAACAACGACAGCTCGTCCGCGTTCCTCAGGACGGGAACGATCAGCCCCCAGTCGAGCGCCACCGCGATGCCGATGTTCACCTGGCCGCGGTAGATGATGTTGTCGCCGCTGACCGACGCATTGAGCACCGGATGCCGGCGCAGGTTGTCGGCAATCACCTTCGTGATGAACGCGAGGTAGGTGAGCTTCGCCCCCCGCCGTTCGTACTCCGCCTTGTTTCGCTCCCGCAGCCGCGCGATGGGCGTGAAGTCCACCTCGTAAAAGCTCGTGACGTGGGCCGACACGCGCCGAGAGAGCACCATGTGGTCGGCCGTGAGCTTGCGAATGCGGCTCATCGGCTCCACGCGATCGCCGGGCCAGGGTTCCGACGTGGGGTGCTGGACGGCGCCCCCGGCGACGACCGGGGCAGGCGGCGCGGGCGTGGCCTGAGCGGCGGGGGCGGCAGCCGGCGCCCCCCGCTCGATGTAGTCCAGAATGTCCTTTTTCGTGACCCGGCCGGCATGACCCGTGCCCTGAAGCTGGCCGAGGTCCACGCTGTGCTCGGCGGCGATCTTGCGCACCAGCGGTGTGGAGCGGCGGCGAAGCCGCTCTTCCGCAGTCTCCGGACCCGGTGAGACGCCGGCAGCACCCGCGGACGGAGCGGGAGCGGCCACCACTGGCGTGACCGGAGCGGCAGGGGCGCGGGGAGTCGCAGGCTGAGCGGGAGCAGCCGGGCCGGCGGGGGCGGCGGCGGCGGGGGCGGGGGCGGGGGCGGCCGAAACGGTTGGGGCGTCGGGAGCGGGCGGTTTTGCCGTGGCCGTGGCCTGTGCGCCGTCGGTGTCAATCACCGCGATGACCGTCTGGACGGCCACGGTCTTCCCTTCGCCCACCTTGATCTCGGACAGGACGCCTGAGGCGGGCGAGGGGATCTCCGCGTCCACCTTGTCAGTGGAGATCTCCAGGATGGGCTCGTCCCGCTTCACGGGATCGCCCACCCGTTTCAGCCACCGGGCGACCGTTCCCTCGGCGATGGACTCGCCCATCTGCGGCATGATGACGTCTACTCGTGCCATGTCCTGCGCGCACCTTCGAGCCGCGGTCTGCGGTATTTGAATGATGTCTGCAACGTTTTGGCTACGCCTCGGGGCGGGCTCGGCACAAGCGTTGGGCCATGCCCGAGCGACCTACGCCGCCGAAGTGGTGTCACCTGGTCTGGATGACGCCGTCCGGACGCCGGTGGTTTAAGATAGCCGAGGCCGCCGCCTTCTGCGAGCGCGCGGTGCGCGCTGCATGCGCCGCGGCCGGGTGCCGGGCGGACACGATCCTCGTGCTGCCGGACCGGGTCCACGTCTTGGCGCAGGTCCCGGCCAGCGTCTCTCGCCGCGAACTCGCGCTCGGGCTCCAGAGCGACGTGGCTGGCGCCCTGCTCGCCACCAGGCAGGTCCCTCGCGATGCCCAGGTTTGGCGCGGCGAGGGGTGGTGCGCGGCGATCACCAGTCCGGCGGCCCTGGCCATCGTACGCCGCCGGCTCGCCCTAGTAGGCCAGCAGGTGACGGGCGGCGTTCACAATGTCCGCCGTCTGTGGCAGGACGTAGTCCTCCAGCGTGGGAGCGTAGGGTAGCGGCGTGTCGTGGGCGGTGACGCGCAGGACCGGCCCGTCCAGCCACTCGAATGCCTGCTCATTGATCCGCGCCGTGATTTCGCCGGCCACGCCGCCCGTGCGAGTATCCTCGTGCACCACCAACACCTTGTTCGTCTTCCGCACGCTGGTCATGATCGCCGCATCGTCCATCGGAATCAGGGATCGGAGGTCCAGCACCTCGATCGAGGCGCCGTCCGCCTGCTCGATCTGCTCGGCCGCCTCGAGCGCCTTCCAGACCATCGCCGACCAGGTCACGACGGTGAGGTCCTTCCCCTCCCGCGCGAGCCGCGCCTTGCCAATCGGCGTGACGATGTCCTCGCCCTCGGGAAGATCTTCCTTGATGCGGCGATACAGGAACTTGTGCTCGAAATAGATCACCGGATCTTCGTCGCGGATCGCCGCCTTGATCAGGCCCTTGGCGTCACGCGCCGTGGCGGGACAGACCAGTTTCAGGCCCGGCGTGTGAAAGAACGCCGCCTCCGGCATTTGAGAATGAAACGGGCCGCCCCGGACGTACCCGCCCGAGGGGCCCCGCACCACGATCGGCGTGGACAGCCCCGCGCGATACCGCGCCGTCGCCACATAATTGGTCAGGATGTCGTAAGCACACGAGATGAAGTCAATGAACTGCATCTCGGCCACGGGCCGGAACCCCATGTGCGCGGCGCCGGCGGCCGCGCCCACAATCGCGGATTCCGCGATCGGCGTGTCAACCACCCGTTCGCGCCCGAACCGCTGGAGGAAGCCGTCGGTCACCTTGAAGGCACCGCCATACAGCCCGATATCTTCCCCGAGCAGGAAGACGCGGTCGTCGCGTTCCATCTCTTCCCACAACCCCTGGCGCAGCGCTTCCAGGTAGGTCACTTCAGGCATCGAGCCTCCTGAACCAGAGTCGTTCGGCCTGGGGCGGGTGGGCGAACACGTCGTTCAGCGCGCTGTCAGGCTGAGGCAGCGGATCGTCCTCACACGCGGCGACCGCGGCGTCCAGCTCCGCGGCCACGCGCTGATCCGCCGCGGCCAAATCGCCCGGGGCCAGCCACCCGCTGGAGGTCACCGACGTCACGTACCGCTCGATCGGATCGTTGCGCTCCCAGTGTTCGATCTCCTCGCGCGGCTGATACCGCTGGTCGTCGTGCTCGGCGTGACCTCTCCGGCGATACGTCACCACTTCGATCATGCTCGTGCCGCCCCCGGCTCGCGCCCGCGTCACGGCCTGCTCGGTGGCGTGGTAGACGGCGAACACGTCGTTGCCGTCCACGGTTTCCGCCGGGATCCCGTAGGCCTTGGCCTTAAGCGCAAGGCGTGCGACCGCGGTCTGCTGCGACGTCGGCGTGGAGTACGCGTATCCGTTGTGCTCGAGGATCACCACGAGCGGGACGCGCAGCACGGCGGCCAGGTTGATCCCTTCGTGGAACGCCCCCGTGCTCGACGCCCCGTCGCCCACGTACACCAGACCGACGCGCGGCTCGCGACGCAGCTTGAAGCTCAGGGCGATGCCCGCCATGACCGGCACCATGTCCCCCAGGTGCGAGATCTGCCCCAGGTATCCCAAGCGGAGATCGTTGAAGTGCACGTTCATCTCGCGGCCGGCCGTGGGGCTCGTGGCCTTGGCCATGTACTGGCGCAGGATGTCAACCGGCCGGGCACCCATGACCAGCATGGACCCCAGGTTCCGAATGAGCGGCGACATGATGTCGCCGTCTTCCAGGGCCCAGGCGCTCCCCACGCTTTCACCTTCCTGGCCGAGCGAGCGATACAGGCCGCCCAGCACCTTCCCCTGCCGGTACAGGTTCACCAGCCGCTCCTCCAGCGAGCGGGTCAGGCGGAGGTAGTAGTACATCTCCCGGAGGTCGTCGGGGGTGAGCCCGGCCGGAATGCTCGCGGCCGTGGCGGCGGTGGTCACGTCAGTCCTTGATGGTGGCGGTGTAGCCGGCGGCCTTCACGGCGGCGAGGTATTGCTCGGGGCTCGCGCGCCCGGCGTCGTATTCCACATCCGCCTCTCCTGCCGGGAACTCGACCTGCGCCCCATAGGTGCCGGCCACGCTCTGAAGGGCCTGTTCGACCTTCACGCGGCAGTGCCCGCAGGTCATGCCCTGCACCGCGAGTTTGAGCGACGCCATTCGGTATCCGGTCCGTCGGGTAGCGGTGGGAAACCTGCGGGGAGCCGCGGGTGAATTCAAGACCGCCGAGCGGCGATGGCAGGCGAGCCTTGCGCTCAGTACGCCCCACGCACCTGATGCGCCGGCTCGGCGCGCTGGTGCACGGCGCCCAGGAATCGTTTGGCCAGCTTGTCGGCCTCGCTCTCGCCCACCTGGTCGGTGTCCACCGTCACGAGCGTGTAGTGGCCGCCTTCGGCGGAGACGGTGATCGTGATCCTCCCCACGGTCCCACTGTAGGTCCGGAACCGCTCGCCGGTGGGGCCCGGCGCCAAGCGCCCCCCGAAGAACTCGTCGGCCGCCCGCAGCGCCTCCTCGGGCGATACCGAAGTGCGGTGGAAGTAGCGCATCGTCAGCTTCCCAATGATGGTTCGAATCGCTGCAAGCGGAGGCTGTTGCCCACCACGGACAGACTCGACAGCGCCATCGCGGCGCTTGCGATGACCGGACTCAAAAGCAGACCGGTCCACGGGTAGAGCGCGCCCGCCGCGATTGGTATGCCGAACACATTGTAAACGAATGCCAGGAACAGGTTTGACCGAACCGTGCTCATGGTCCGACGCGACAGCTCCAGTGCGGTGACCACGGCGCGCAAGTCCCCGCGGATGAGCGTGACGTCGGAGGCTTCGACCGCCACGTCCGTGCCCGTGCCGATCGCGATCCCCACGTCGGCCTGCGCCAGGGCCGGGGCATCGTTCAGGCCGTCGCCGACCATCGCGACGACGGCGCCCTCGTCCTGGAGGCGCTTGATCTGATCCACCTTGTCGGCGGGCGCGACTTCGGCGAGCACGCGTTCGATCCCCACCTCCTTGGCCACGAGCCCGGCCGCGACTTTGCTGTCGCCGCTCAACAGGTACAGCCGGTACCCCATCGCCTGCAGGCGCTCGATGGCGGGCTTCGCCGAGGGCTTGAGCGCATCGGCAATCACGATGAGCCCCCGGACCGAATCGTTGACCACGACGACCACGGCGGACCGACCCGCCAGCACGTGGCGATCGGCGTCCGGCGCCAGCGATCCCAGGTTCAGGCTGCGCTCGCGGGCGTGTCTCAGGCTGATCACCTCCACGAGCAGCTTGCCCACGATCCCCCGTGCGCCGCGGCCAGCCATCGCCACGAAGCGTTCGGGCTGGACCAGCTCGATCCCCTTCGACCTGGCCGATCCCACGATCGCTTGCGCCAGCGGATGCTCGGACCGTGCCTCGACGGAGGCCGCAAGTCGTAAGATGTCGGCCGGGCGTTCCGGCGTGCCGTCAGAACGCCTGGCGCCCAGGACGTGCGTGACCGAGGGGCGGCCCTCGGTGAGCGTTCCCGTCTTGTCGAACACGATGGTGTCAATGCGTCGCATGGCCTCGAGGGCTTCGCCGCCACGGATCAAAATGCCGTGCTCCGCTCCCTTGCCGGTCCCCACCATGATGGCCGTGGGCGTGGCGAGCCCCAGCGCGCAGGGACAGGCGATCACGAGCACCGTGACCAGGGCGACGGTGGCGAACACCACCTGTGGCGGGGGTCCCAGGACGAACCAGACCACGAACGCCGCAATCGCGACGGCCATCACCACGGGTACGAAGACGCCGGCGACGCGGTCGGCCAGCCGTTGAACCGGCGCCTTGGTCCCCTGCGCTTCCTCGACCAGCCGGACGATCTGGGCCAGGGCCGTCTGATTCCCCACGGCCCGGGCTTCCATGATGAACGACCCGGCCCCGTTGGTCGTCCCCCCGATTACCGGGTCCCCGGCCTGTTTCTCCACGGGCAGCGACTCGCCGGTGAGCAGCGCCTCGCTCACGCTGGTGCTGCCCTCCAGGATCACGCCGTCCACGGGGATGGTTTCTCCCGGCCGGACCACCAGCCGATCTCCCACCACGACCTCCGCCAGGGGAATGTCGCGATCCTCGCCGCCCTGCTGCACGCGGGCGGTCTTGGGCCGCAGCGCCAGCAGCTGGCGGATCGCCGCCGAGGTGCGGCCGCGGGCGCGGGCTTCCAGCATGCGTCCGAGAAGAATCAGCGCGATGATCCCGTTGACGCCCTCGAAATACACGTCCGCGCCGAGCCCGGCGCTGCGAAACACCGCCGGCACCGCGGTGGCGACCAGCGAATACGCGAAGGCCGCTCCGGTTCCCACGGCGATCAGCGTGTTCATGTCAGCCGTCCGGTGGCGAAACGCGCGCCAGGCGCCGACGAAGAACGTCCGGCCGCACCACAGCAGCACCGGCAGGGTGACGGCGGCCATGGCAACCTTCAGCAGCCAAGGATCGAGCGCGTAGAGATCCGGCAGCAGCGAGCGCACCGGGCCCTCGATGGGCGCCATCAGGCGACCCCACAGGTCGTGTTGCTTCGCTCCCGCGTGGCCCGCAGCCGCGCTCATGAGGGGCATGGACCCGACCATGGTGACCGCCGTCGCCAATGCCGCCAGGGCGAACCTGAGGGCGAGCGAGCGGACGTCGCGGCGTCGCTTCAGACGCTCCCGTTCCACCGGATCTTCAGCGGGAATGGGGTCGGCGACGGCGAGACCGGCGCGACCGATGGCGGCCTCGAGCTCGGCGGGCGTGGTGACGCCGGGGACGTAATCAATGGTGATCCGTTCGGTGGCCTGGTTGGCCGCCACCCGAAGCACGCCGGGTACCGCACCAACCTCCTGCTCGAGTCGCGCAACGCCGGGCGCGTAGTGCAGGCCCTCCACCCCAACGCTCACCGTCACCTTGGCCGAGTCGTACCCCACGTCGCGCACGGCCTTGACCAGGTCCGCGACCTTCACCCGAGAGGGATCGAGCAACACGGTGGCCCGCCCCGTGGCGTAGTTGACCGCGGCCTCGGCCACGCCGGGCTCCGCGGCCAAGCGCTGCTGGACCGTCACGGCGCAGGCGCCGCAGGTCATGCCTTCAATCGGCAGGCTGACGCGCGTGCTAGCCATGCTTGTGGTGGCCCCGGCCCAGGTTGGCCCGCGCCCCGTCGCGCCCCACCTGCGCCACGACCCGTCCGTGGAGCATGGCCATGCCGCAGCGGAAGGGATAGTCGCCCGGCTCGGTGGGCGTGAACTCCACCGGCGTGGTCTCGAACGCCGGGAGCGTTCTCTCGAGACCAAGGGTCTCGAAGATCACGCGCTCACTGCACGGTGCGGTTTCGTCCCGATAGAACAGCAGCCGGACCGGCCGGCCGGCCTCGACCAGCACGGTGTCCGGATCGTATCCGCCCTTCACCACGATCCGGATCTCCTGCGCGCCGATACGGGCGCCGCCCGCGGCCACCGGGCGCGGCCCGAGGAAATACCACAACTCCCAGCCGATCAGGCCGGCGCCGAGCGCCACGACCAGGATGTCGAGGAGGCTCACACCTTCTCGTACTCGTAGTACTCGACGCCGAGGTGGGTGATCTGCTCCTCGCCCATGAGCCAGCGCAAGGTGTTCTTGAGCTTGGTGTGCTGGATGAACAGATCGTGCTCGGGCGTGAGGCCGGGGGCCGCCATGGGGCTCTTGAAATAGAATGACAGCCACTCTTGAATCCCCGCCAATTTCGCCCGCTGCGCGAGGTCGAGGAACAGCGCGAGGTCCAGCACGATCGGCGCGGCGAGAATGGAATCGCGGCACAGGAAGTCAATCTTGATCTGCATCGGATAGCCGAGCCACCCGAAGATGTCAATGTTGTCCCACCCTTCCTTGTTATCGCCGCGCGGGGGATAGTAGTTGATGCGGACCTTGTGGAACACGTTGCCATAGAGATCCGGATACATGGACGGCTGGAGGATGTGCTCCAGTACGCCGAGCTTGGATTCCTCCTTGGTCTTGAACGACTCGGGGTCGTCCAGCACCTCGCCGTCGCGATTGCCGAGGATGTTCGTGGAATACCAGCCCGAGAGGCCGAGCATGCGGGCTTTCAACATGGGCGAGATCACGGTCTTCACCATGGTCTGGCCGGTCTTGAAGTCCTTGCCGCAGATCGCCACGTCGTGAGCGAGCGCGAGTTCCTGGAGCGCCGGCGTGTCCACCGTGAGGTTCGGCGCGCCATTGGCGAAGGGAACGTTCTCCATGAGGCTGGCCCAGGCGTAGAGCATGGACGGGGCGATGGCGTCGTCGTTCTGGTCCATGCCTCGCTCGAACGCGACGAGGCTTTGATGCACGGCGGTCGGGCTGATGAACGCTTCGGTCGAGGCGCACCAGATCATCACCATGCGCTCGCAGCCGCTCTTCACCTTGAAGGCCCGGATGTCCTCGCGCAGCTGTTCGGCGAGATCGCGCTTGGTCTTCCCCTGCTTCAGGTTGGTGCCGTGCAGGCGCTTCACGTAGCGCTGATCGAACACGGCCGGCATGGGAACGATGCCCTTCAAGAACGGCGCGATCGGCTCCAGGTGCGGCGGCTCGAGCACGCCCGCCACCGTGGCCGACTGGTAGGCGTCATCCGGGATGGGATCCCAGGCCCCGAAGACCAGGTCGTCCAGGGACGCGAGCGGCACGAAGTCCCGGATCAGGGGCGCCCGATGCTCGGTTCGCTTGCCGAGGCGGATCGTCGCCATCTGGGTGAGCGATCCGATGGGCTTCCCGCGCCCGCGCCGGACGTTCTCGACCCCCGCCACGAACGTGGTGGCGACGGCCCCGAGGCCCACGACCAAGACGCCGAGCTTCCCGCTGGCAGGATCAATGCTGCGCTGGGTTCGATCAATCACCGGCATGTCCTTTCCCCACCGGCTCGAGCGAGGCGCTGGATCGGGTGGATCCGGCGACGGCGTCCGAGTCCGGGCGGGTCAGTCGGTAGACGTGGATAATGCGCTGCACCACGGTCACGGCCGCGACCACGGCCAAGATGAGGACGATGGCGAGCAGCAGCCGGCCTTGCGGGCCGGCCGCGAAGAACAGCGTGGGCACGCCGAGCCCGAGAATGCGCTCCGCCCGTTGGGCCAGTCCGACCTTGCATTCCAGGCCCAGGCCTTCCGCCCGCGCACGGGCATACGAGACCATGAGCCCGGCGGCGAGCGCGGCCACCGCCGCCAGCACGCCGAGGGGCACGAGCTCGTCGGGAACGCCGCCCGAGGCGAAGTGAAGCGCGATGCCGGCGAACAGCGCCGACTCGCCGACCCGATCCAAGGTGGAATCGTAGAACGCCCCAAACCGCGTGACCTTGCCCGCGGCGCGCGCCACCTTGCCATCCAGCGTGTCGCACATCCCGGAAAGCAGCAGCAGCGCCCCGCCCCAGCGCACCTGGCCCAGCCCGAACGCCGCCCCGGCCGCCACCAGCACCCCGGTCCCCACCGTGGTGATGGCGTTGGGTGAGATCCTGGCGCTGATCAGGGACCGTGCAAGGGGCTGTGTCGCGGCGTCGTAGCCGTCGTGGAGCCAGCGCGGGAGCAACGTCATGGGATCGCGTCGGTGAGGTGCTAACGATAACGGGGGGGAGAAGGGGCGGCAAATATGGGGATCGGGGACGAGCGGGGGCGATTGGGACGAGCGAGGGCGAACGGGGGCGAGCGGGGACGATCGGGGGCCTCGACCCCCTACCGGTACAGCAGGTACGGCTCCCGTAGCGTCTGAAAGGCGACCAGTTCGTCCACCCACGTGCGCCAGACCTCGTCGGCCCGAGCGCCCGCCTCCATCGCCCGCCGGAGCCGATCGGTTCCCGCCCGTTGGTCGAGCGCGCGTGCGCGAACGGCCAGCGAGTCGCCGTGCACATCCCGCAGCGCGAACAAGAGCCTGAGCGCCAATCGCACGGGATCGTAGCGGGCACGATCCGTGACGCGCAGCCGGAGGGCCGGGATTGATCGCCCGTCGTACTTGCCGTCCGGCGGCGCCACGGGGCGAATCACGGTGTCGGAGAGCGCGGCCCCTGGCCCCGTCCCCGCCGCCCGGCGCACGCGCGCCGGGTCGAGCCAGGGGGCCCCGATCACCTGAAACGCCACCGGCGTGCCCCGTCCAACGGAGAGATTGGTGGCCTCGAACAGCACAGTGCCGGGATAGTGGGCGGCGCTCTCGAGCTCGGGCATGCTGGGCGACGGCCGAATCCAGGGAAGGCCGGTCTGGTCGAACCACTGGGATCGAGTCCAGCCGCGCACGGGAACGACACTCAGCCGCACGTCGTAGCCCAGCGTCGCCACGCCAAATCGCGCCAGCTCACCCACGGTCATGCCGTGACGCAGCGGGATAGGCAGCATCCCCACGAATGACGCGAACTCGGGATCGAGCAGGGGCCCCTGCACGAGAACGCCGCCAATGGGATTGGGCCGATCGAGGACAATCACCGGCACTCCCGCTCGCCCGGCGGCGTCCGCCGTCACCAGCATGGTGGACACGTAGGTGTACGTTCGAGCGCCGATGTCCTGGAGATCCACCAGGAGCAGGTCCACTCCGGAAAGCATCTGGGGCGTGGGTGCGCGAACTTCCCCGTAGAGGCTATATATGGGCAGCCCGGTAGCGGAGTCCACGCCGTGCCCGATCACCTCCTGGTTCAACGCGCCCCGGAACCCATGCTCCGGACTGTAGAGCGCCACCAGGTTCACGCCCGCTTGGATCAGTCGCTCCACGCTGGACAGGCCGGCGGCGTCCACGCCGGTCTGGTTGGTGACCAGTCCCACGCGGCGCCCGGCCACCAGGTGGGCGGAATCGGCGAGCAGGACGTCCACGCCGGGAAGCACGCGTGGCTGTCTCGCCGTCTCCCCCGCGGCGCAGGCCGTGGCCAGCCAGACCGCCGCCAGGCCCCGCGATGCGTGGATCACTGGAAGCTCCTCATGCTCGCCGCCCTGTGGCTTGGGTGCGCTCGCCAGGCATCGGCGCCGGCGGCGCCGCCCGTTGTTCCCGACCCTCGTGCGGACATACCGGCGCTCGACGTGGCGCCGCCGCCCGGCCCGGAGAACATAACCGCGGAATCGCTCCTGGAAACCTTGTCGGACCGCGAGAAGATCGGGCAGCTGCTTATGCCGTGGCTGCTCGCGGACTACGCCGCGTTCGACTCCGAGGCGCTCGCGCGCGCGGCTGGATGGGTGGATTCCTTGCAGGTCGGCGGCCTCGTGATCTCGGTCGGCTCGCCGCTCGACGCCGCGTCGAAGCTGAACGCTCTGCAGCGCCGCTCGCGCCTCCCGCTCCTCATCGCGGCGGATCTCGAGTTCGGCGCAGGTATGCGTCTCACTGGCGCCACGGCGTTCCCCATGGTCATGGCCATCGGGGCCACGAACCGGGAGCTGGACGCCTACGAAGTGGGGCGCGTCACGGCGCTCGAGGCGCGCGCGGTGGGCATCCACATGACATTCTCGCCGGTCGCCGACCTGAACAACAACCCCGAGAACCCCATCATCAACACGCGCGCCTTCGGGGAGGACCCTGGGGAGGTGAGCCGCCTGGTCGAGGCCTACGTCCGCGGCGCGCGAGAGCACGGGTTATTCACCACGGCGAAGCACTTCCCGGGCCACGGGGACACCGGCACGGACTCCCATCTCCTGCTACCGGTCATCAACGGCTGCTGGGAGCGGCTGGACTCGCTGGAGCTGGTGCCCTTTCGTGCGGCCGTTCGGGCCGGTGTCACGGCCGTCATGACCGCCCACATTGTCTACGCCTGCGACGTTGGCAGCGACTCGTTGCCTGCAACGCTCTCCCCCGTCCTCACCTCGGGGATCCTGAGGGATTCCCTGGGCTTCGACGGCCTGGTGGTGACCGACGCGCTCACGATGGGCGCCATCGTCTCGCGGTTCGGACCGGGCGAAAGCGCCGTGCGAGCCTTCCTTGCCGGCGCCGACGTGTTGCTGATGCCCTCGGATCTCGCCGCCGCGCAGCGTGCCTTGCTGGAGGCCGTCCTGGCAGGCCGCGTCAGTCGGGCGCGGCTCGACTCCTCGGTCAGGCGGATCCTGGCCCTCAAGGTCGAGGCCGGGCTGTTTCAGCGCCGGACCGTGAGCCTGGACAGCCTTCCGCTGGTGGTGGGCCGCGCGGAGTTCCAGGCATTGGCCGACGACATTGCGCAACGATCGTTGACCCTGGTCGAGCGGGGCCCGCTCGACGCCTTTCGATCGCAGCGCGGCCGCACGGCGCTCGTCACCTACGCCGAGGAAACCAACCTCGGGATGGGCGGGCGCCTGGCCGATGGACTGCGAGCGGCTGGAGAGTCGGTCACCGTGTTTCGGCTGTACCCTCAGTCCGGCACCCTGTCCTACGACACTGCCCGGACCATTCTGGCCGCTCATCCGAGAGCCGTGTTCGCCACGAGTGTGCGTCCCATCGCCTGGCGCGGGCATGTGGCGTTGCCGGACTCGCTGGCGGCGCTGATCGGCCTGACGGCGTCGGGCAAGCCGACCGTGCTGATCTCCTTCGGTTCGCCCTACCTGCTCAGGCAGATTCCCGGTTTTGCCGGCGCCTACCTGCTTGCCTGGAGCGACACGGATGCCACCGAGCGGGCCGTGACCCGGGCCCTGACGGGGCAGGCACCGATCACCGGGCGACTCCCGGTGACCTTGGGACCCGAGCGAAAGCGGGGGTACGGGATCCGGGTGCCGGATTGAGATGCAAGTGATCGCCGGACAATGTTTTCGGCGCCGTTGACAGGGTTCGGGGCGTTCCCTAAGTTGAGATGATCCGATACGCGGAACTTCAGACAATGAGCACGACCCAACATCCGCAGCTCACGGTTGGCGTTCGCCTGACACCTCGGGCGGTGGAGCAGGTGCGGCAGTTCATCGAGCAAGAAGCGGTGCCGGCGGACAAGGTCGGGCTCCGCGTGGCGGTGCTCCCCGGCGGCTGCTCCGGCTTCAAGTACGGCCTGAATATCGAGGAGCAACCGCTGGATGACGATATCGTGGTCGAGGAGAGCGGTCTCCGCATCTTCGTTGACACGTTCAGCGCTCAGTATCTGGATGGCGTCACCATTGATTACGTTTCCGGCCTGCACGGTTCCGGGTTCACGTTCGACAATCCCAACGCCAGCGGCGGCTGCGGCTGCGGCAGCTCGTTCACGGTTTAACGCCGTCCGCCGCGCCGGGCGGCGCCTGCCGGTTGGCGTTCACACCGACGCGCTCTACAGGGGCCTGCGATCGTCGCAGGCCTTTTTTGCGTGACGTTGCTGGCCGGCGTTGACGCTGGCGCCTCTCATACCACGCTGGTGCTGGCCGACGGCGCGCTCCGGACGTTGGCGCGCCGCTCGGCGGGGGCAGGCGCGCTCCGTCCAAACCGAACCGAGCCGGTGGCCGCCTTGATCGCCGATCTCGTCCGCGCGGCGCTGGAGGAGACACATCGAACCGGGCCGGTGGAGGCCCTGGTTGTGGGTGCCGCGGGTGCCGGGCGGGAGGCCGACCGCGCCGGTCTGGAGACGGCGCTCAGGGCGCTCGGGGTGGCGAGGCGCGTGCGGGTGACGACGGATGGCCACATCGCGCTCCAGAGCGTCTTCGGCGACGAGCCAGGGATTCTGCTGGCGGCGGGCACCGGATCCATCGCCCTGGGCCGCACGCCTGACGGTGCCATCCGGCGCACCGGCGGGCATGGCTGGCGTTTTGGCGATGAAGGGAGTGGCTACGCGCTGGCCCGCGCGGGCTTGAGCGCGGCGGCACGTGCGGCCGATGGTCGCGCGCCGAACACGCTTCTGCTGGACCTGCTGCCGCGCCGCGCGAATCTCCCGGACATCGGGCAGACGCTCGAGTGGGCGCGCGAGGCAGATGTGGCGGCGATTGCGGCGCTGGCAGTCGGCGTCCTTGAGGCGGCGGATCACGGTGACGCCGTGGCCCGTGGCATTGTCCAGTCCGCGGCGAAGGATCTCGCGGCTCACGTCCGCGCCCTCCTGGCACACTTCCCGGCGGGCCGCGGCGCGCCCGTGGCGCTGATCGGCGGGCTGCTCGCGGAAGCGTCATCCATGCGGCACGCGCTCCTCAGCGCTATGGCGTCGGATTCGGGACGGATTCTGATAACCTCCGCCACGGCGGACCCGCCGACGGGAGCGGCCGCGCTGGCGGCGAAGCTGATCAGTTAACGGCCGCCATCCGTCCCTGGCACCACGGCGTTGCGCAGCCGGCTGTGGCGGAAGCCGTACGCCAGGTAGAGTATCAGCCCAATCGCGAGCCACACGCCGAACCGGACCCACGTCACCCAGGGCAGCTGAAACATCAGGAACAGGCACGTGGCGATGGCGAGCAGGGGCACCACCGGAACCAGCGGGGTGCGGAAGGGGCGGGTACGGCCCGGGTCGGTGCGGCGCAGGACCAGGATCCCGATCGCCACCAGCACGAACGCAAACAGGGTTCCGATGTTGGTGAGTTCCACCACCTCGTCAATGTTCGCGAACGCCGCGAACGCCGCCACGAACACGCCGGTCACGATCGTGGTCACATGCGGCGTGCGGAACCGGGGATGCACCCGCGCCGCCCAGGGGGGCAGGAGCCCGTCGCGCGCCATCGAGAAGAAGATGCGCGGCTGGCCGAGCTGAAAGACCAGCAACACGGTGGTCATGGCGAACACCGCGCCGAATGCCACGATCAGGCTCGACAGATTGAGCAGGATCGCGTTCCCCTGCGCCAGCCCGAGCGCGGTGAGCATCGGCTCGGCCGTGCCCAGGCGGGGCCAGGGCGCCATGCCGGTCATGGCCAGGGCCACGAGGACGTAGATAAGCGTGCAGATGATCAGGCTCGCCACGATCCCGAACGGCATGTCACGCGCGGGCTCGCGGGCTTCCTCCGCGGCCGTGGAGACCGCGTCAAACCCGATGTACGAAAAGAAGATGATGGCCGCGGCCGCGGAGATGCCGGCGAACCCGTTGGGCGCGAAGCCACCATGCGCCGTGTAGTTCTCCGGGTTGATCAGGAAGACGCCCACCACGACGAAAAAGAGCACCACGGCAACCTTCAGGACCACCAGGACGGCATTGGACACGGCAGATTCACGAATGCCGTACACCAGGAGCCCCGTGATCGCCAGCACGATCAATACGGCCGGCACGTTGATGATGAACGGCAGCCCGAACAGGCGCGGCGCCTCGGTGACGGCGCTGGCGAGATACACGGTGGTGGCATCGGTGGCCCCGCCAGCCAGCGCGCCAGCGGCCTGGTGGGCCGTGCGGTAGTCAATACTGAGCCATGCGGGGATCGCGATCCCGAAGTGGCTCAGCAACTCCCGGAAATGCCCGGCCCACGAAATGGCGACCGCGATGTTCCCCACGGCGTACTCGATGATCAGATCCCAGCCGATGATCCACGCCACGAATTCGCCGAGCGACGCGTAGGCGTAGGTGTAGGCCGAGCCCGAGATCGGCACCATGGCCGCAAACTCGGCGTAGCACAGGGCGGCGAACCCGCAGGCCACGCCGGTCAGCAGAAAGGAGACGACGATCGCCGGCCCCGCGCCGAGGCGGATCTGGTCGCCCACGATCGCCGTCCCGGTGGAGGCAAAGATGCCGGCCCCGATGATCGCGCCGACGCCCAGCGCGGTCAGATGCCATTTCCCCAGCGCGCGGCGCAGGCTGGTCGGCGTGGCCTCGGACTCCGCAACGATTTGAGCGACGGACTTCCGGGCGAGAAGCTGGGTCATCGAGTGGGACTCCCCTGCGGGTCAGTGAGAGCGGCCGGCAAGCGGGCATGGGAAGCGACGCGAGCGGGTACGCTCGCGTCGCGCAGTCCGATGCCCGAAGCTGCATCCGCTAGAGCGTAATCACTACCACGGTCTCACCCCGCACCGGCGTTCCGTCCGCACGCCGGGCGGGCGTGAACGTGTACTGCCGCATCAAGTCGAGGAACTTCCGCCGATACTCCCCATCCGGAATACGCGGGGTCACCTCCACCGTGGTCACGCGCCCGCTGACGTCCACCCAGAAGCGGACCCGATAGGTCTGGCCGCGCACCGAGGCCGGCTTGGGAAGCGGCGGCAAGATGGAGTACTTGGGCTCTGGCGGGAAGACCACGTCTCCGCCGCCACCGGGGCCAGCGCCGCTGCCAGCCCCCGGCCCCACACCCGTGCCCAGGCCGGAGCCGACGCCGCCTCCAGCGCCCGAACCGGCAC
>CAZVKD010000025.1:2478-16054 GCA_964627675.1 uncultured Gemmatimonadaceae bacterium | reverse complement strand
TCCGGAGGGCCTGGCGCGCGCCGCGCTGGCGCTGGCGTCGGCCAAACTGCCGATTCGCACGCGGTTCGTGACTCGTGAGGGCGACTGATCCATGGCGCTGAAGGACACCGAGACGAAGCCGCTCCGCGGGCCCCTGCTGCGGGAGGCGGAGACCGACGAGCTCCGGCGCGAGCTGGCGCGCCTGGAGGAAGCGCGGTTCCGGCTGCGGTTCCGGGCGGCGACGGAAGCGCTCGACTCGCCTATTCAGCACCGGATCATTCGGCGCAATATCGCCCGGATCAAGACGATCCTGCGGCAGAGGAGCGGGAAATGACGGAGCCGATGCCGCGTCACCGGCGCAAGGTGCGGGTGGGCGTGGTGGTGAGCGCCAAGATGACCAAGACGGTGATCGTGGAGCTGTCCCGCACGTTCGCGCACGGCCTGTACGGCAAGCAGGTCAGGCGCACCAAGCGGGTGGCGGCGCACGACGAGCACGGTGCGCTGCCGGGAGACGCGGTGCGGCTGATGGAGACGCGGCCGCGATCGCGCACCAAGCGGTGGCGCGTGGTGGAGATCGTGGAGCGGGCGAAGTAGGAGGCAGCGGTGGTGCAACAGGAGTCCATCCTCAAGATCGCCGACAACTCGGGCGCCCGCAAAGCGCTCGTGATCCGCGTGCTGGGCGGCAGCAAGCGGCGGTACGCGGGCCTGGGCGACGTCGTCGTTGTGACCATCAAGGACGCGTTGCCCACCAGCCAGATCAAGAAGGGCGAGGTGGCGAAAGCCGTGGTGGTGCGCACGGCCAAGGAGACACGCCGAAAGGACGGCAGCTACATCCGATTCGACGAGAACGCGGCGGTCTTGATCAATGATCAGGGGGAGCCGCGGGCCACCCGCATCTTCGGCCCCGTGGGGCGCGAACTCCGGGAGAAGAAGTTCATGAAGATCGTCTCGCTCGCGCCGGAGGTCATCTGACATGAAGCCGCTGGTCTATCGGAAGGGCCGCCGACCGCCGCGCCGACGGCGGCCCATCCGACCGAGGCTGCACGTCACCAAAGGTGATCGGGTGCGGGTGATCTCCGGAGAGTTCAAGGGGAAGGAAGGGCAGATCCTGCGGGTGTATCCGGATCGGGGCCGCGTGGTGGTGGAGGGCGTGAACGTGGTGAAGAAACACAAGCGTGCCACGCAGGCGGCCGAGGGCGGCATCATCTCGTTTCCGGCGTCGATCCACGCGTCGAAGGTGATGTTGCTCGACCCCAAGTCGGGCGAGCCCACGCGGGTCCGGCGGCAGAAGGACCAGGACGGCACGGTGGAGCGGATCAGCCGGAAATCCGGCCAGCCGATTCCGAGGAAGCGCTAGGCCATGGCGGAGACCAAGACCAAGGGGAAGCCCAAGGGGAAAGGCGCGGAGGCCGCCCCGGCGGTGGAGGCCGGGCCGGAGATCCCGGGCCCGCCGCCCCGGCTACGGCTGCACTACGAGCAGGTGGTGCGGGCCAGACTCATGCACGAGTTCGGGTTCACGAACCCGCATGAGGTGCCCCGGCTGGTGAAGGTCGTGCTCAACGTCGGTGTGGGGCAGGCGCACAAGACCCCCAAGCTGCTTGACGCCGTCGTGGCGGAGCTCGCCGCGATCGCCGGACAACGCCCCGTGGTGACGCGGGCCAAGAAGTCCATCGCCAACTTCTCGCTGCGGCAGGGGATGCCCATCGGGGCGTCGGTGACGTTGCGCGGCGCACGGATGTGGGAGTTTCTGGATCGGTTCATCAATGTGGCGGTGCCGCGCATCCGGGATTTCCGCGGGCTGTCGTCGCGCTCGTTCGACGGTCGCGGGAACTACACCGTGGGGCTCAAGGAGCAGATGGTGTTTCCCGAGATTGACTACGACAAGGTGGAGAAGATTCATGGGATGGACATCACGGTGGTGACCACGGCGGGGCGCGACGACGTGGCCCTGGCGCTGTTGCGCGAGCTCGGGATGCCGTTCCGAGGTCAGGCGACGGTGACCGTATGACGCGTCGCGGATAGGGCGGACTATGGCAAAGAAGTCGTGGATCGAGAAGGCGAAGCGGCCCCCGAAGTTCGGGGTCCGCAAGTACAGCCGCTGCCAGCGCTGCGGCCGGTCGCGAGCGTACCTGCGGAAGTTCGGGTTGTGCCGCATCTGTTTCCGTGAGCTCGCGCTCCGCGGGGAGATCCCCGGAGTGCGCAAGGCCAGTTGGTGAAAGGATCGCACGGGCGCCTATGACGATGACGGATCCGGTCGCCGACATGTTGACCCGCATCCGGAACGCCTGCCTGGCGGGCCACCGGAGGGTTGACATGCCGGTCTCGAAGCTGAAAACGGAGATCGCGCGGCTGCTGCGAGACAACCATTACATCCAGGACTTCAAGCAGCTGGATGATGGGCGCCACGGCCTGCTGCGCGTTTATCTGAAGTACCAGGGTGACACCCCCGTGATCCGGGAGCTGCACCGGGTGTCGAAACCCGGGTTGCGGCGCTACGTGCGGGTGCGCGAGATCCCCCGGGTGAAGAACGGCCTCGGGATGGCGATTCTGTCCACGCCGCAGGGCGTGATGTCCGACCGTGAGGCGCGCCGCCAGCGCGTCGGTGGCGAGTTGCTCGCCGTGATCTGGTAGGCCGCCATGTCACGCGTCGGCAAGCGCCCCGTCCCGGTCCCGTCCGGCGTCACCGTCACAGTGGCCGGCAACCTGGTGACGGTGAAAGGCCCCAAGGGTGAACTGAAGCGTGCGGTGCATCCCGAGCTGGGCGTGAGCGTGGACGGCTCGCAGATCACCATCACGCGCCCCTCCGACGAAGGACGGCATAAGGCGCTCCATGGGCTCACCCGCGCCCTGATCCGCAACATGGTGGAGGGGGTAAGCAAGGGGTACAGCAAATCGCTGGAGATCCAGGGTGTGGGATACAAGGCCGAGCCGAGCGGCGGCGGGTTGCGGCTGGCGCTCGGGTTTTCCCATCCCGTGGAGTACCAAGCGCCGGCGGGCATCAAGCTCTCAGTGGAGAACAACACGCTGGTGAAGGTGGACGGCGTTGACAAGGAGCTGGTGGGGCGGGTGGCGGCGGACCTGCGGAAGATCCGGCCGCCGGAGCCCTACAAGGGGAAGGGCATTCGGTACGTGGGTGAGCGGGTGCGGCGCAAGGCCGGCAAGACGGGCACGAAGGCGGCGACATGAGGCCCATTCACTCGCCGAAGACGCGGGAAGAGCGGCGCTATCGGCGGCACTTGCGCGTGCGCCGGCGCGTGAGGGGAACGGCCGGACGCCCGCGCCTGGTGGTGTTTCGCTCGCTGAAGCACATCTACGCGCAGCTGGTGGACGATGACGCCGGCCGAACGCTGGTGGCCGCGAGCGATCGCAGCAGCGAACTGGTCAAGGAGAAGGCCGGCAAGGTGGGCGCGGCGCACGCCGTCGGGAAGCGGCTGGCCACGCTCGCGCGCGAACGCGGGATCACCCGAGTCGTTTTCGATCGCGCCGGATACCGCTACCACGGCCGAGTGCGGGCCGTGGCGGACGGCGCGCGCGAAGGCGGGCTGGAGTTCTAGGACATGCCTCAGGCAGGAGAGCGAGAGCCGCGCGGCCGGCGCGGGGGCCGCGAGCGGGAACGGGAGCGCGAGTCGGAGTTGATCGAGAACGTCGTCTCGATCAACCGCGTGGCGAAAGTGGTGAAGGGCGGTCGGCGATTCTCCTTCAGTGCGCTGGTCGCGGTGGGAGACGGTGACGGCCGCGTTGGCGTGGCCACGGGGAAGGCGAACGAGGTGTCCGACGCGGTGCGCAAGGCGGTTGAGGCCGCCCGCCGGGCCATGGTGCGGGTACCGCGGGAGGGCACGACGATCCCCCACGAGATTCTGGGAAGCCACGGCGCCGGGCGCGTCCTCTTGAAGCCGGCCACGTCGGGTACCGGGATCATCGCGGGCGGCCCGGTGCGGGCCGTGCTCGAGTGCGCGGGGATCACCGACGTGCTCACCAAGTCCCTGGGCTCCACCAACCCGCACAACATGGTGTGGGCGGCCATGGACGCGTTATCGCGCCTGGTCACGCCGGAGCAGGCGGCCCGGGAGCGGGGTGTGGACGTGGGATCGTTGGGGTACCGGCCACGTCAGGAGCCGGCGCATGCCTAGCAAGAAGACATCGTCAGGGGCGACCGCCGCGGCGAAGGCGCCCAAGCCGGTGAAGCCCCGGTCGCGCAAGCGGGCGGCGGCAACCGCGCCGCCGCGCGCGCAGGAACCGCGGCAAGGCCGGGCCGCCGGGGGCAGGCTCCGGGTGAAGCAGGTGCGCTCCGGCATCGGGCATGCGTACACCTATCGCCGGACCCTGGCGGCACTGGGCCTGAAGCACCATCAGGATGAAGTCGTTGTGGCCGACACACCGTCGGTTCGGGGCATGGTGTTCAAGGTGGCACACCTGGTGAGCGTGCGGCCGGAGGAGGAGTGATGGCGGACACAGGTGCCTTGGGGCTGCACAACCTCCGGCCGGCGCGTGGTTCGTCCCGGGCGCCCAAGCGGAAAGGGCGCGGCCCCGGCTCGGGCACCGGCAAGACCGCCGGGCGCGGTCACAAGGGGCAGCGGGCCCGGAAGAGCGGCAACGTGCGCCCGGGCTTCGAGGGCGGGCAGATGCCGCTGGTGCGTCGCCTACCCAAGCGCGGCTTCACCAATCCGTTCAAGGTCAGCGCGCAGGTGGTGAACCTGCGGGCGCTGGCCAAGCTGGCCGCGGCGGAGGTCACGCCCCAGACGCTGGTCGCGGCCGGCCTGGTATCGCGGTCCGATCGCCCGGTCAAGCTGCTCGGTCTGGGAGACGTCACCCGGGCCTACGTGGTGCGGGACTGCGCCGTCTCGGCGGGCGCGCGCAGCAAGATCGAACAAGCGGGCGGGCGCATCGAGTCCTGAGCATGACCGCACCCCGCCTTCCCAACCTGTTTGCCGTTCCCGAGCTCAAGGAAAAGCTCCTCTTCACCATGCTGTGCCTCGCCGTGTATCGGGCGGGGGCGCACATCGCGACACCGGGCGTGAACGTCCAGGTGCTGAGCGATTTCGTGCGGAACCAGGGCGCGCAGACGCTGTTCGGCGTCTACGATATGTTCGTGGGGGGCGGGTTTTCCCGCGCCACGGTGCTGGCGTTGGGCATCATGCCGTACATCTCCGCGTCAATCATGTTCCAGCTGGCCGGTGCCGTGTTCCCCGCCGTGGACAAGCTGCAAAAGGAAGAGGAAGGGCGAAAGAAGATCACGCAGTGGACCCGCTATGTCACCATCGTGCTGGCGGCGTTCCAGTCCTGGGGCTTCGCGATATTCACCGAATCGCTCCAGGGGGCGGTGGTGAACCCCGGGTGGGGGTTCCGCATGATCACGGCCGTCACCCTCACCACGGGCGCGGTGTTCGTCATGTGGCTCGGCGAGCAGATCACCGAGCGCGGCATCGGGAACGGGATGAGCCTGTTGATCTTCTTCTCGATCATGGAGGGCATGATTCCCGGGCTGTTCCAGACGCTCGAGTTCCTCCGGACCGGTGTCTTGAGCATGCTCGGACTGGTGGTGCTCGTCGCCGTGATGGTGGCGGTGATCGCGGGAGTGATTGCCATTACCGTTGCCGCGCGGCGTATCCCGGTGCAGATCCCGCGCAAGGTCATGGGTCGCGGGCGCATCCGCGAGGGCCAGAAGACGTTCATCCCCATCCGGATCAACTCCGCCGGCGTGATGCCCATCATCTTCGCGCAATCCATCATCATTGTGCCGGGGACGCTGGCAACGTTCAGCAACGTACCCTGGCTGCGGCAGGTGGCGGACACCTTCGCGCCGCAGACGGTGCCGTACTACATCACGTACTCCCTGCTCATCATCTTCTTTACCTATTTCTACACGTCCATCATCTTCAACCCGGTAGATCTGGCGGAGAACCTGAAGAAGCAGGGCGGATTCATCCCGGGCGTGCGGCCCGGCGCCGCGACCGCGGACTACATTGACGACGTCCTGAGTCGCGTCACGCTGCCCGGTTCGCTGTTTCTCACGGCCGTGGCGTTGCTGCCCTTCTTCATCTACCAGTACTTCAATGTTCCGTTCTACTTTGGCGGTACGGCGTTGCTGATCACGGTTGGCGTGGCGCTCGATACCGTCATCCAGATCCAGCAGCACCTCCACCTGCGGCATTACGACGACTTCATGAAGCAGGGGCGGGTGCGCTTCCGTGGCCGGCGGAGGTTCATGTAGCGGTTCGATATCCGATCCTCGCCGTTCGGTGTACCTTAGGCGAGATCATCGGACATCATCGGGGACGTCTCCTCGCATGAATATCATCCTCCTTGGCCCTCCCGGCTGCGGCAAGGGCACACAGGGCGAGTTACTCGCCGAGCGCACCAACCTGCTGCGCGTCTCCACCGGCGAGCTGCTGCGCGACGCCGCGGGACAGGGAACGACACTCGGACGTCAGGCCAAGTGGTACATGGATCAGGGCTTGCTGGTCCCGGATGAGGTCATCATCGGGCTGCTGCGCGAGGTCCTGGGTTCGCCGGCCGCCTCGCGCGGTGTGATCATGGACGGGTTCCCTCGCACCGTGGCCCAGGCGGAGGCCGTGGACCGCCTGCTGGCGGAGCGCTCCGGCACGGTTGACCGGGTGCTGCTGTTTGAGGTTCCCGAGGATGAGCTGCGCAAGCGGATCCTGGGCCGCGCGGGCCAGGCCGGCCGGGCGGACGACAATCTCGACGCGTTGCGGCAGCGCCTGGTGGTGTACAAAGAACAAACCGAACCCCTGGTGGCTCTATACCGGAGCCGCGGTATTCTGGTGGCCATCGAGGCCGTGGGATCGATTCAGGAGATCGCCGGACGCGTGCGGACGGTACTGGACAAATGATCACGATCAAGTCGGAGCGGGAAATCGAGACCATGGCGGCGGCCGGGCGGATCGTGGCCGAGACGCTGCAGCTGGTGGCGTCCCAGGCCAGGCCCGGGGTCAGCACCGGCGCCCTCGATCGTCTGGCGGAGGACTTCATTCGCTCCCACCCCGGGGCCCGACCCTCGTTCAAGGGGCTGTACGGGTTCCCACGGTCCTTGTGCACGTCAATCAACGACGAGATCGTGCACGGCATCCCTTCGAACCGGCGGGTGCTCGAGCCCGGGGACATCGTGAGCATTGACTGTGGCGTCCTGCTGGACGGCCTGCATGCGGACGCGGCCCTGACGGTGCCCGTGGCCGATGTGGGGGAGATCGTGCAGCGACTGCTCCAGGTGACCCAGGAAGCGCTGGAGGCCGGGATCGCCGCCGCCGTGGTGGGAAACCATGTGGGGGACATCGGCCACGCGGTTCAGCGGGTCGCCGAACGCGCCGGGTATAGCGTGGTTCGGGAGCTGGTGGGACATGGTATCGGCAGCAGTTTCCACGAAGAGCCCCAGGTTCCCAACTACGGCAAGCCGAAGCGCGGTCCCAGGCTGGTGAGGGGCATGACGCTCGCGATCGAGCCCATGATCAACGTGGGCGGCCCGGAGATCCGCACGTTGGCGGACAAGTGGACCGTAGTGACCGCCGACGGGAGCCTCTCGGCGCACTTCGAACACACCGTGGTGATTGACCCGGCAGGGCCGCGGCTCCTCACGGTCGCGCCGGTCACAACGGCTGCTTCGCACTGACTACCTGACCGCGGGACCGGCACGATCGAGTGCTGGGTCCCGGCGGGGCGAAGATGCGTCCCTACCCCGGGCCGAGCCCCACCGCCACGGCGCTGGCGGCCGCGCCGGCTTCCGCCGCTCCCCGGTGATCGAGTTCCCGCGCCGCTCGAGACAGAGATAATCCGGCGTCGCGATTGCTGAGGCTGCGGACGTTGATCTCGACGTTGTAGACGGCGCCTCGGAGGGCCCCTTCGGCCAGCAGCGCCGCGACTCCGGCATCGCACACCGCGTTCTTGTTGCCCGCTTCCGCCGCGCGGCGGGCGAGCAGAAGGAGCTGGGCGGCCGCGCGCGCCGTTTCGAGCGGGACCCGCGCGGCATCGAGCAGCGCCCGATCTATCGCCTCGGTGCGGCGGTGCTTCTCGTCGTCGGTGTGCTTGGGCAGCTTGTACGCCTCCATGACCGTGGCATAGGCCCGCGCGTCGCGATCCACGAGTTCGCGGAACTGGGCGCGCAGGCGATCCGCGATGCTCGTGATCTCGGCGAATTCTCTCGCCACGGCCGCGTACGCTTTGCGGGACGTGGTGAGACGGCCGACCATCGCCACCAGCGCCGCGGCGAGCGCGCCGGCGAGTGCGGCGGCGCTCCCGCCGCCGGGCGTGGGCGCCGCGCTCGCCAGGTCGTCGAGCCACCCGTCCAGCGTGGGGCCCATCGCCTCACGGATCTTTCGCTCGAGCAGGTGACCCTCCAGCGGCGCATCGAGTTTGAGCGCGGTTTGGGCGGCGCCCCACACCGCGCGCTCGGGAATGAGCCCCACGATCTCGCTCTTCCACACGCCGAGGCCCCGGGCGGCGGCTTTCTCGCTCACGGCCGCGAACACGACCGCCGGGGGCGTCACGTCAATGTCCAGCAGGTTCATCGAGACCTGGGCTCGACCGTCCACCTGGAAGCCCCTGGCCTGCACCGCCGGCAGCCCGCCGCTCGACGCGCGGATCTCTTTGGCGATCGCCTCGGCGACCGAAACGTCGGGTGTGTCCAGGTAGATGTTGTAGGCCACGAGGAACGGACGCGCCCCGATGGCCGTGCATCCCGCCGTGGGGTGAATGCGGTTCGGGCCGAAGTCCGGCGTGCGGTCGGGATCGCGGCCGATCCGGTCGCGCAGGCCCTCGAATTCGCCCTTTCGGATCGCCGGCAGGCTCGCGCGATCGGGTCGCGCGGCCGCGCGGCCGTAAAGAAACACGGGAATCCCAAGCTCGCGACCCACGCGCTCGCCAAGCGCCCTCGCCAAGGCCACGCAATCGTCCATGCTGACGCCCTCGACGGGCACGAAGGGCACCACGTCGGTGGCGCCCATGCGGGGATGCTCACCGTGGTGTTGGTTGAGATCAATGCGTTCGGCGGCCACGCGCATGGCGCGGAAGGCCGCGTCGCTTACCGCCTCCGGCGGTCCGATCAGCGTGAAGACCGAGCGGTTATGAGCGGCGTCGGACTGCACGTCGAGCAGCCGGGCGCCGGGCACGGACGCGATGGCGTCGCGGAGCGCCGCCAGAGTCTCCGGGCTTCGACCCTCGCTGAAGTTGGGAACGCATTCGACGATCCGGGTCATTGGTTCGAGCTCCTCGGGGTGGATTGGCCGCGGGGGCGGGACACGCGGGCGGTCGTGGAAATGATCCGGGTGCCGCCGCCTCTCCTCCCCCTACCCCCGTCTCGTGGTCGGGTCAGTCCTCGGCGACCACCTTGAGCAGCCAGGCGTGCATCGCGGGATTGCCGGCGACGATGGCCCCGTGCTTCAGGACATCGGCGGCCCCGGCGTCGTCGGTGACCGTACCGCCCGCTTCCCGCGCGATCACCGTGCCCGCCGCCACGTCCCAGGGGGCGAGTCGTAGTTCCCAGAATCCATCGAACCGTCCCAGTGCCACGTCAACCAGATCGAGCGAGGCGGAGCCGGCACGGCGGATCCCGCTCACCGCCCCGTTGATCGCAGTGAACTGCCGCAGGTATCGGGGTACGAGATCCGGTGTTCGGAACGGGAAACCGGTGCCGATCAGGGCGAGAGCGGGGTCGGCAACGCGCGAGACGGCAAGCCGCGCGTCATCGCACCATGCTCCGTCTCCCGCGACCGCCCGGTACAGCCGGTCCCGCCCCACATCCAGCACGACGCCTGCCGCGAGCTGTCCCTCGACCACCGCGGCGATGCTGACGGCGTAGTGCGGATAGCCGTGGAGGTAATTCGCTGTTCCGTCCAGTGGATCCACGACCCACAACAGGGTGGCGGGCGGGTCCGACGCCGCTGCGGTGGGTGAAAGCTCTTCTCCCAGGATGACGGACTCGGGGCGGGCATATCGCAGCATCTCTCCGATCAGGCGCTCGGCTTCGCGATCCACGGCCGAGACGAAATCGCGCGGGCCTTTCGTGTCCCAGACGGTTGGTAGGGTGGCGCGCGCGCGGCGAATGTAGTCGGCGGCGCGTCGGGCGGCGGCTTCTGCCGCGCGGACTAAGTTGCGGTGCTCACGCATCTTGCGGCGCCGAAAGGGGGTTCATAGCTTGGGCCAATGGCCCGCGTCTTTTCCGGAATCCAACCCTCCGGCGAGCTCCATGTCGGCAATTACCTGGGCGCGGTCAAGCGCTGGGTGCAGCTGCAAGACCAGCACGAGTGCTTCATCTGCATCGTGGACTACCACGCCATCACCCAGGAATACGACGCGTCTGTTCTGGAGACGCGCACGCTGGACATGGCTACAAGCCTCCTGGCCGCGGGTATTGATCCGGATCGCACGGTGCTGTTCGTGCAGTCGCACGTTGCTGAGCACACCGAGCTCTGCTGGGTGTTCACGACCGTGACGCCCGTCGGTGAACTCGAACGGATGACCCAATTTAAGGACAAGTCACAGCGCCAGGAAAGCGTGCTTGCCGGGTTGCTGAACTATCCGGTGCTCCAGGCGGCGGACGTGCTGCTGTACAAAGCTGAGCTCGTGCCGGTGGGCGAGGATCAGGTGCAGCACGTGGAGTTGATGCGCGAGATTGCGCGGAAATGGAACGCCCGTTACGGCGATGGTTTCTTCCCTGAGCCGCAGGCCCTCGTGGGCGAGGCCAAGCGCATCGTTGGGCTTGACGGCCAGGCGAAGATGTCCAAGAGCCTCGGTAACACGATCGGGTTGTTGGATCAGCCCGAGGTCATCTGGCAGCGGCTGCGGCCGGCGGTCACGGACCCGGCGCGGATCACCCGGAACGACCCCGGAACTCCGGAGATCTGCAACATCTATCACCTGCACAGGCACTTCTCATCACCCCAGACGGTGGATGAAGTTGCGCGCAAGTGCCGGTCGGCCGGTTGGGGATGCCTCGACTGCAAGCGTGTGCTGGCGGACAACGTGGGCGCCGCTTTCGCGCCGATCCGCGAGCGAGCCAGGGAGTTCAGGGAAAAGCCGGATCAGGTGCGAGAGATTCTGGCCGCTGGAGCCGCGCGTGCGAGCGAGGTCGCTCGCGAGACGATGCGCGGCGTGCGAGAGCGTTTGGGGTTGCTCGCTGCCCGGGTCGAGGTGCCCGCGCGATCGTGATCACCTGGGGTGATCTGGTTGAAGCTCTTCGGTTCGATCTGCTCGGCGCACTCACCCTGTCGGTGTTGCTGGGCGGGGCGGTCGGTCTCGAGCGAGAGCTCAGGGGCAAGCCGGCGGGCCTGCGGACCAACATCCTGATTTGCGTCGGGGCCACCCTGTTCACCCAGCTGTCCATCGTCGTTTCCGGGGGCGATGGCGACCCCGGCCGGATCGCCGCGCAGATCGTGACGGGCGTCGGATTCCTGGGAGCCGGAACCATCCTTCACACGCGCGGCACGGTGCAGGGCCTCACGAGCGCGGCCACCATTTGGCTGGTCGCGGCGATCGGGGTGGCCGTGGGTGCGGGCGCGCTGTTCGAGGCCACGGGCGCCACGCTGCTGGTGCTGGTCGTCCTGCGAGCCCTCGGCGCGGTGGAGCCGATGCTCCGTCGGCGAGCGACCGTGACCCGGCTGCGCGTGGAAGTGGACGCCGGCCCCGGCCGGGCGGAGGAAGTCGAGCGCATCGTGCGAGAGGCGGGTCTGGAGATCGAGAGCGTTCACGCCGAGCCGCGGGGCAACCGATTGATTCTGGAACTCGAGGCCCGCGGCGCCCAGCACCTGCAGGACCAGGCCAAGCTTGCCCTCCTCAGAGCGTCCGGAGCGTTTACGCTATCGGTGGACGAATGAGGTGCTCGGGGGGCTTCCCGCGGCGGCGGGTTAGCGCGGGACCCGCCGCGTCGTCGTTGACCTGCGCTCCACGCGGCCCGTGTGGCAGGTGCCGCCGGCGACCGTGGCGGCCATTCGCCGGGCGTTCGGCGCCCGATTCGAGGTGATCGAGATCGAGGCGCCCGCGTTGAGCGATGGCGACGGGGGCTCCGGCTCGCCCGAGGCCATTGATGCCGCGCGAGGTGCGGAAGTCTACATTGGTTGGGGGGTGCCACGCGGGGTTGCCGCGGCAGCGAACGGTTCGCTGCGCTGGGCGCATAGCGGGTCGGCCGGCGTCGGCTCGAGCCTCACGCCGGAGTTCCTGGCGACGGGCGCGAGGTTCACCAACTCTCGAGGGGTGAACGCGGAGCCGAT
Organism: uncultured Gemmatimonadaceae bacterium; assembly: GCA_964627675.1. GTDB lineage: Bacteria > Gemmatimonadota > Gemmatimonadetes > Gemmatimonadales > GWC2-71-9 > JACQHC01. The sequence goes on along the minus strand of CAZVKD010000025.1, from coordinate 3,860 downwards.
GGCGGACTGGGCCGTGGCGGCGATGGGCTATTGCCTTCGAGGGTTTCACGCCGCCGTTGCGGCGCAGCGAGAGCGCCGGTGGGCCAAAGACGCCTTCACTGACGGGCGAGTGCCGGTGCGCGAGTTCGCCGGCACGAGGATCGGACTGGTTGGGCTGGGCGGGATCGGATGCGCCGTGGCCCGGCGGTGCGTGGCGCTCGGCATGCCCGTGAGTGCGGTGCGACGGCACCCCCGGCGACCGCGACCTCGCGGCGTGGCACGCGTGTGGGGAGCGAGCAAGCCGGCGCTCGTGGCGATGGCGCGGCGAGTGGATGTCCTGGTGGTCGCGGCGCCGCACACCGCGGTGACGCGTGGACTGGTGGATGCGGAGGTCCTCGGCGCGCTGCCTCGGGGGGCGTTCGTGATCAATCTGGCCCGGGGGGCGTTGGTCGAGGAGCGGGCGCTGCTGTCGGCGCTCGATGCGGGTCGGCTTGGTGGCTGCGTGCTGGACGTGTTCGCGGAGGAGCCATTGCCGCCATCACACCCCTTCTGGACGCACCCCCGTGTGTTGGTGACGCCGCACGTGAGTGCCGTGTCGGCGCGATTCTGGGAGCGGGAGACGGCGTTGATCGTTGGGAACATCCGCCGCTACCGCTCGGGCCGACGGCTGGTCAACCTGGTGGACGTGAACGCGGGATACTGATGGAGAACATCATCAAGGCCGCCGTCGAGCGAGGGGCATCGGATCTGCACATCAAGGCAGGGGATGTCTTCCGCGCGCGCATTGACGGCAAACTCCAGCCGCTCACCAAGCAGCGGCTCACGCCGGAGCAGACCAAGGCCATCGCGCTCAAGCTCATGTCCTCCGATGCCGACCGGCAAATGATTGACAAGATCAAGGATTATGACTGTTCCTGGGGGGCGCCGGGCGTGGGGCGATTCCGGGTGAACATCCTGCGGCAGCGCTCGTCCTTCATGATCGTGATGCGGGTGATCCCGTTCGACGTGCCGAGCATCGAGAAGCTTCGGCTTCCCAAGGTGCTGGGGACCATCGCGGAAGCCGAACGCGGGATGGTGCTGGTGACCGGCGTCACCGGGAGCGGGAAGAGTTCGACCATGGCCGCGATCGTGAACCAGATCAACGCCACACTCAACAAGCACATCGTGACGCTGGAGAATCCGATCGAGTTCTTGCACCGCGACCTGAACAGCTCGGTGACACAACGGGAGATCGGGGTGGACACGGACTCGTTCGCGTCGGGCCTTCGGGCGGCGCTGCGGCAGGATCCGGACGTCGTGCTCATTGGCGAGATGCGGGACGCGGAGACGATCGACACGGCCATGAAGGCGGCCGAGACCGGGCACCTCCTCATCTCCACGCTGCACACGCCGGACGCCACGAC
>CAZVKD010000025.1:0-2468 GCA_964627675.1 uncultured Gemmatimonadaceae bacterium | reverse complement strand
ACACGTACCTGCGGGCCTTGGCGATGTTCCCCGCCGAAGAGCAGGAGATTGCGCGCATCCGGTTGGCCGAGACGCTGCAGGCGGTGGTGTCGCAGCGACTGTTGCCGAAAGCCGACGGGAAGGGACGCGTGGCCGCGCTCGAGATCATGATCGTCACCTCGACGATTCGCGACCTCATTCGCGACCGGAATCGCGTCGGAGAGGTCAAGGACTACATTGCGGAAGGGCGGGACCAGTACGGGATGCAGACCTTTGACCAGCACTTGATGGATCTGGTGGACGAGGGGACGGTGACCTTCGAGGTCGCGCGGGCGGCGGCGAGCAACCCGGCGGACTTCGAGCTGAAACTCAAGACACTACGCCGGCGCTCGCGCGCGGCGACCGCCGCGGAGGTGGCGGCGGCACCCGGCGGCGACGACCCCCCGGCGGGCTTCACGGACGGGATGTCCGGGATGGTGCCGGGATGACACGCAAACTGGAAGGGCTCTTCGTTCCCATCGCGACGCCGTTCGATGCCGCCACCGGCGACATCGCGCCCGTGTCGTTGCGGGACAACGTGCGGGTACTGCTGGACGCTGGGGTGAACGGGATCGTGGTGGCGGGGTCCACGGGCGAGGCGGCGCTGCTGAGCGAGGACGAGTACCGCCAGCTGATCGCGTGGGTGCGCGACGTGATACCGGAGGATCGTTGGTTCATCGTCGGGGCCGGCCGGGAATCCACCCGGGCGACGATCGCCGCCTGCCGCGCGGCGGCGGAGAGCGGAGCCGATGCGGTGATGGTACGGGCGCCGGCGTATTACGGCGCCACGCTGTCGGCCGCGGCGCTCACCGCGCACTTCCAGCGCGTGGTGGACGCCTCGCCCGTGCCGGTGCTGTTGTACAACATCCCCAAGTACACGAAGGTCACGATTCCCGAGACGGCCTTCGCGCTCCTTGCCGATCACGAGAACGTCCTGGGGGCCAAGGACTCCTCGGGGGACTTGAAACAGTTCGCCGCCTACCGGAGGGCGGCACCCGGGTGGACCATGTTGATCGGCTCCGGGGCCCGGTATTACGCCGCCCTCGAGCTGGGCGCCGCGGGCGGTGTGCTCGCCGTCGCGAACTTCGCCTTTCGGGAGGCGCTCAGGATCCGAGATGCGTTTGCCGCCGGGGATCGGGCAACGGCGGGCGCGGTCCAGGACCTGATCAGCCCGCTTCATCAGGAGATCGTGCAGGGGATGGGACCTGCGGGCATCAAGGCCGCCATGGACGTGGTGGGCTTGGCGGGGGGGCCACCGCGGCCCCCGCTCGCCGAAGTGCCGCTCAAGGAGCGCGAACGGATCGCCGGGTTGCTGGCGGCGGCCGGCGTAACAGGCGTGCGCGCGGGCGCCCCTGCCAGGCTGGCGTAGGGTCCTTCTCTCTTCGGGGTCTTCGTGTTCGGACCAAAACGTCAATGCGTCGTCGTGGTGGGTGCCCAATGGGGAGATGAAGGCAAGGGCAAGATCGTGGACGTGTTGGCCGAGCGGGCGGACGTGGTGGTGCGCTACCAGGGCGGCGCGAACGCCGGCCACACGGTGGTCAAGGGCACCGACGAATTCATCCTGCATCAGATCCCCTCCGGGATTCTCCACCCGGGCACGCGATGTTTCATCGGCAACGGGGTGGTGCTCGATCCGGAAACCCTGTTGTCGGAGGTGGATGCACTCGAGGCGCGAGGCGTTCCGGTAGCGGGACGCCTGTTCATCTCGTCCAGGGCGCAACTCGTGCTGCCGTATCACAAGCTGTTGGACCAGGCCCGGGAGCGGGATCAGAAGATCGGGACGACGGGTCGCGGCATCGGCCCGGCGTACGAAGACAAGATCGGCCGGCGGGGACTGCGCGTTGGGGACCTGCGCCACTGGACCCGGGGAAGTGAATTGATCGCGGCTCGCGTGGAGTGGGCCAACCGACAGCTCGCGTCCATGGGCGCGGATCCTGCGTCCCTGGAGGCGCACGTCGCGCTGTTGGAGCAGCTGGCTCCTCGGCTGCTCTCGATGACGGCGGACACCGGCCGCATGACGTACGAAGCGCTGGCGCGGGGCGAATTCGTGCTGCTCGAGGGAGCCCAGGGCGCGCTGCTCGATGTGGACCACGGGACGTATCCATTCGTGACGTCGTCCAACACGACCGCCGGCGGCGCTGCGGTCGGGGCGGGCATCGGTCCAACGGCGATTGACGCCGTGGTGGGCGTGGTGAAGGCCTACACGACGCGCGTGGGCAACGGGCCGCTCCCCACGGAGGCCTCGGCGGAGGACGGCGAGCGCTTGCGGGAATTGGGGGACGAGTACGGCGCCACGACCGGGCGGCCGCGCCGCTGTGGCTGGTTCGACGCCGTCGTCGTGCGATACGCCGTGCGGATCAACGGGCTCACCGGATTGGCGCTCACCAAGCTCGACGTGCTGGACACCCTGGACGAGATCCACATCGCCATCGGGTACGAGATCGACGGGA
>CAZVKD010000024.1:0-16469 GCA_964627675.1 uncultured Gemmatimonadaceae bacterium | reverse complement strand
GGCCCACGGTGGTGTTCGCGGCCCACCTGGACACGGTCCACCCGTTGGACACCGACGTCACCGTGACGCGCCGCGAGGGACGGCTGTACGCGCCGGGCGTCTTCGACAACAGCGCCTCGGTAGCGAATCTGCTCGCGGCGGCGCGCGCCATGCACCAGGCGGGCCTCGTCACGAAGGGGAACGTCATTTTCGTCGCCACCGTGCAGGAAGAACTCGGACTCCGCGGCATGGCCTACTGGCTGGATCGCTATCCCGAGGTTGACATGCTTGTGGCGCTGGACGGCGGACTGGGCGCCGTGAACTACGGCGCGCTCGGCATCTACTGGTCCCGTATGGTGTTCACCGGCGAGGGCTCCCACACCAACACCTCGCGCGGGAAGCCACACCCGGCCCGCGCGGCCGCCCGGTGCATCACGGACATCTACCAGATCCCGCTGCCCCCGGCCGGGGCGCCGGTCAGCGCGGTCTACAACGTCGGCATGCTGCGCGGCGGCCACGTGGTCAACGCCATTCCGCAGGAGGTCTCCCTCACCGTGGACCTCCGGACGGTGGATCCCGTTCTGCTGTCACAGCTCGACAGCGCGATCGTGGGAACGTGCCGCCGCGCCGCGGAGCAGGAAACGGTGGGCTTCCAGCGAGAGTTCATTCAGAAGAACGAAGCCGGCGGGCGCCCGGAACATCTGGCGGATCGCCGGGCCCACCCGCTGGTCCAAACCGCGGTGGACGTCTTGCGCCACCTGGGGGTCGAGCTGCCAGAGGGACGCGAAGCCGTGGCCAGCGGATCCACCGACGCGAACGTCGGTGTCGTCCGCGGCATTCCGTCGGTGTCGGTGGGGCGGGCCTACGGGGGAGAGCAACACACCTTGAGCGAGTGGTCCGACATCGAGTCGGCCAGGATCGGGACCAAACAGATCATCTTGCTGGCGGCCTCGCTTGCGGAATTGGAGGCGAACCCGGTGCCCTAACGAGGAGGGGCAAGACGGGCGAGGCTCGAGTAGGCTGCTCCGCCCTGACGCCGTTCCTTCGTACCTATCCCGCCGTCGCGCCCGCCGCGGCATGGGCGTGCGCCGCCTCGGACTCCTCTTTGACCCGCAGGGCAAGCCACGCGACGATGCCCGCCACGCCACCGGCGATATAGAACGGAACCGTGTGCCCCAACGCCTGGAACGCCGCCGTGGCCCACAACGGCGCCAACACCCGCGCCCCACCCCCGAACGCCTGCTGCACGCCGAGCGCCTGCCCCCGCTCGTGCTCCGGGACTCGATGGGTCACCAGCGCGGTGACCGCGGGAAACAGACAGGCCGCGCCGATGGGAATCAGCCCGATCAGCAATCCGGTCAGCACCACCGAATGGGGCAGCGGAATGGTGAACATCCCCAGCGCGAACGAAAGGGCGCCCAGCCGCATCAGTCGCGTCTCGCCCAGCCAGTCCACCAGTCTCCCGAGCAGCACGGCCCGCATGACCACACCCAGCCCGCCGATATAGACGAAGAACAAAAAGATGGTGCGCTCGGTGATTCCGTAGGCGTTCTTCAGGTACAACGCCAGCACCGCCGAGACGGACATCTGGCCCAACATCCCCAGCGCGTAAATCCACACCAGCCGGGCGACCGCGCCGTCCGGATGCCGCAAGACTTCCCACAGCATCGCCTTGATCGAGCGCGCCGCCCCCGCCCCGGGCCGGGGGCTCGCGGCCGACCCCGGACGCGGGGCCGATTCGGGCAGCCAGCGCCGCGCAAAGAGCAGATTCACCATGCACAGCAGCGCGGCCACGATCCCCGGCCATTCAGGGCCGATCGCGAACGCGGCCGAGCCGATGGCCGGTCCGATCATGACGCCCGCCCCGGTCGCCGCCGACAACCATCCCAGCGCCTTGGCCCGGTCCCTGGGTTCCGTGACGTCGGACACGTAGGCCTGAAGCACGCCCGTCATGCCGCCTCCCACCCCCTGCACCAGACGGGAGGCGAACAACATCCAGATGGACGTGGCAAAGCCGAACACCAGAAACGCCACGCCGGACGCCGACAGCGCCAGCAGGATCGAGCGCCGCCGACCGTAGCGATCCGACAGCCGCCCCCACATCGGCGAGGACGCCAGCTGGGCGACGGAGTAGCTCGCGATCATCCACCCGATCAGCCACTCCGGGGCCTGCAATCGCAGCGCGTAGAACGGCAACAGCGGAAACACCATCGCGAAGCCCACCATGTCGGCGAACGCCGCCGCCATGAGGACGGAAAGCCGCTTCATCGCCGGATTCATGGGTGGGCGGGCCGGTGGGCGCGCGGGTGGTCCGGCAGGTGGGCGGTCAGCCGGCCGGAACGACGCCCGGTTCCGGTCCTACCGGCCACCCAGCAGTCGAAGCACCCAAGCGCCCGAGCGATCATCCGGGCCTCAGGGCGAGAAGATTGAGAAACAGCCGGAAGGCCCCAGTCGCGCCGTCGGGCAACGCGCGGAAGAACGCCAGTCCGGTGTACACGTAAACGCCACGCCCGTATTGCGCCACGAGCAGCCCACCCTGAAGCGGCGGCATGCCGGGATCGCCGGTTTCGAGCAAGGGGTGAAACGCCGGGTCCCAGGTTCGCGCGAAATACAGGCCGCGCTCCTGCGGCCAGTCATTCCAATCGGCCGGTCCGATGCGATTGGGCCGGGTGAACGCCGGGTGCCCCGGCTCCAGCACGCGCACGGGGGCCGTTTCGTCGGTGACACGATCGTGCGGCCGCGCGATGGTGATCTCGTACGGGGCGAACCTGCCGCTCACGTACGCGTACTGCTGATACTGCACGAGCAAGAGCCCGCCGCTCCGAACGTAGTCGAGCAACCGGGCGTTGTGGCGCACCAGCGCGGTGTCCGCCTCGTACGCCCGGGCCCCGATGACGATCGCGTCGAAGACCGACAGATCGCCCCTGGCGAGTTGCTCCGGTCCCAGCAGCACGAGGGGAAGACCCACCTGCACCAGCGCCCCCGGAACGAGGTCGCCGGCGCCGCGCACATACCCCACGCGGCTCACGGCGGGAAGCTCGACCAGTGCCACGCGGACCGCCGCGGTGGCGGGCACCACGCGCGGCGTGGGCCGGACGTGCTGGTATTCGATCACCTCCACCGCTCGGTCCGACTCGCGACCGTCGGCCAGCCGGGCGACGGCCCGCACGGTGACACTCGCCTCCCGCACCGAGGCCGGCCGCGGCAGGTCAAACGTGACCGTTCGTTCCTGGCCCGGTCCGTCGAAGGACACGGGCGCGGCCGGAGGCGCGGGCCATCCGTCCACTTCCAGCCGCACATCGGCGGTATGAGATCCCGCCACCCGAGACGTGAGGGTGACCCTGAAGGGCCGGGTCGCGGGTCCGTTGGACGGCCATACGACGGTTCGCGGCTCGAGGCGCACTTCGACCGGGGGAACGACGCGCACCAGCCGGCGCACCTCTCCGCGGGCCTGGTCGTTCAGGCGGTAGGTCACGTCACGGGACAGCGCGATCCGCGCGCCCGCCACGCGGAGCACGACGCGCGCGGTGAGCGGAGCGGGCTCGAACGCCTGGCCCCGCACGGCCGGCGCGGCGGCCGACCAGTCGTACATGGCGCCGATGCGCGGGCGCTCCAGGAAATACGGCTGCGTGGGTGGCGCATCGGCCGCCACCGTGACGTCAATCGGCTGGGCGAGGAGCTGTCCAGCGCCGAGCGAACGCGCCGCACCGGCTCCCGGCTGAACGCGCCAGCCCGCGGGGGCGGCGACCGTCGCGGACTCGAACAGCACGTCGTCCGTGCCGCCGTTGAACACCTCGATCTCGACTCGGGTATCCTGACCGGGCACCAGTTCGGCCGCGGTCGCCCGCGCATCCATCACGACCCCCGCCGCCGCGGCAAGCGCCCGTTCCAGCAGCTCGCGGGCCTCCGCATCCACCGGCTCTTCTGCAATGCGCCGGAGCGCCCCGGCGATGGCCGCGACGGCGGCGGGAAGCCGGGGGGCGCTGAGTTGCCCCCGCAGGGAATCGGCCCAGCGAGTGAGCCAGGTCTCCGCCGCCGGGATGCCCGCGAAAAGACCGCCGCCTTCGTCCGCGGCGCGCTCGAGGCTCGTCCCGTCGCTGGTGGCCAGCAGTTGCAGCGTGGCCGTCTGCGGCCCGATCCGCTCGAGCTGCCCCATGTCCTGGGAGCGGTGCAGGCTGCGACTCGCCATCGCGATCTGATGCACGGTGCGACCCGTTCGCGCGTCCAACAGGCCGGTTTGGAGCGTGATCTGGGTCGCCGCGGAATCGAAGCGGGTCGAGCGATAGAGGCGCAGCGGCGTCCACGGCGCGAGCCCTTCCTCGCGCTGCAACTCGGGGAAGGACGCCGCACTCCCCGCCGCCTCGAACACGCGGCGCGCGATCACACCGGCCATCTGGTGCTGGCCGTGCCCGTCGCGAGGCGTGCCGGTGAACACCGAGACGATGACGTGCGGTCGGAACCGGCGGACCACCCGCACCGCGTCCTTCAGCACCGAGTCGGGCGGCCAAAAGCGGGAAGTCTCCTCCAGGGAGCGCGAGAAGCCGAAGTCGAAGGCGCGGGTGAAGTACTGCTCGGCCCCGTCGGCCCCCCGGGCCGCGAGCAGTTCCTGCGAGCGGAGCAGTCCCAGCTCCTCGCCCAGCTCCGGTCCGATAAGATTCTGTCCGCCCTCGCCGCGCGAGAGCGAGAGATAGGCGGCCCGCGCGCCGTGCTGTATCGCCGCGAGCGCCAGGATCTCCGTGTCCTCGTCGTCCGGGTGCGCTCCGATCACCAGCAGCCGTCTCGGCTCCGCCAATCGCTGGAGGAGGCGATCGAGTTCCACCAGGCCACCGGCGGACGGAGGCGCCAGCTGCGCCGCCGACGCCCGCGGCCACAGCGCCAGGAGGCCCGCGCACGCGAGGGCGCGATAGCCTGCGCGGCGCCCTGAACCGCGGGGAGAGCGTGTTCCGGCCCCCGCCGGGCACCTTGCGGCGGCGTCCATCCGCGCACCCGTCAGATCATGCCGCCTGGCGAGCGACAACGATGCTGCGAAGGCGCTCCGCGCTGGGATCCTGCGGATCGCCAAAGGGCCGGGCGTGACCTGCGGCGTCGAGAAGGACGGTGGGACAGACGAGATCGTATTGCTGCGCGCGGATGCGGTCCTTGACCGCATTGGTGCTTACGGCGGCCGCGATGAGCACCTTGGCGGCGCCCATCTGCTCGGCGGCCCGCGCGGCAGCCAGCACCTTCCAGGGCGAGATGAGCTGCCCCTCCACGATGACGACGGTGGCGTCCTCCAGGCTCCGCAGGGGCCGCTGGCCCCGGAACAACAGGCGCTCCGTTTTCACCGCCCGCCGGGCGCGGTCCATCGCCTCGTTCAAACGATCGAGCTGCTCGAACCGCGGCGCGAAGGCGGGATCGGTGATCGCATCTCCGTCCTCCGCGATCGCCCCGACCGGCTCCCCTCCCTCGAGCCGAACGTGCGCCCCGACGATGACGTCGAAGGGGCAGGCCATCCCTTTGGACGCGGCGGCCGCGATCTCCACGCCGGTGGGCGTGACGCCCAGCAGGATGACGGGGGGCCTCACCCGCTGATACAACTGCCGCGCCAGCATGGCACCCGCGGCGGCGCGCGAGGGGTAGAGCGCTTCGGGCACAGCGGTGGCGGCGGTCATGACCAACCCAATTGTAGGCGCAGAGGGTTTCTATCGGAAGGCAACGCGGCGATGCCAGGGTGGCGTCCCCCCGCCGCGTGTCGCCATATTGCAACGGCGTTCCATCCCTCCCTGCACCTCAGATGCGAGATCGCTGTCATGACGACCGTGGCGGGAACCAAAGAACCGCAGCCGAGCCCTCCCGCAGGGCCGCAGGTGAGCGAGCGCGAAGCCCGCGAGGTGGCGGAGGCGGCGCGCCAGACAGAATGGACCGCGCCCAGCTTCGTCAGGGAGTTGTTCGAGGGCCGCCTGCACCTGGAGCTGATTCACCCGTACCCCGAAATCAACCCCGAGGAACTGGCCCGGGCCCGCCCGTTCCTGGAGCAGCTGGACGCGTTCCTGCGTGACAACGTGGACGCCGAGGAGATCGATCGGACCGGCAAGATCCCACCGCATGTGATCGAGGGGCTCAAACGTCTGGGCTGCTTCGGCATGAAGATCCCGCAGGAGTACGGCGGGCTGGGCCTCTCGCAAACCAGCTACAACCGCGCCATCGCCATCGCCGCGACGCACGAAGCCTCCATCGGCGTCCTGCTCTCGGCGCACCAGTCCATCGGCGTCCCGCAGCCGCTCAAGCTGTTCGGCACGCCCGAACAGAAGCAGGCCTACCTGCCGCGGCTGGCGCGGGGCGAGATCAGCGCGTTCGCGCTGACGGAGACCTCGGTGGGCAGCGACCCGGCCCGCATGAGCACCACCGCCGAGCTGGCGCCGGACGGCACCGCCTACATCCTCAACGGCGAGAAGCTCTGGTGCACCAACGGCACCATCGCCGACATCATGATCGTGATGGCCAAGACCGGACCGAAGGCGATCTCGGCGTTCATCGTGGAATCCAAGTGGCCCGGGGTGGAGGTCACGCACCGGTGCCATTTCATGGGACTCAAAGGCATCGAGAACGCGGCGCTGAGATTCACCAATGTGCGGGTGCCGCGGGAGAATCTGCTGTGGGGCGAGGGGAAGGGCCTGAAGCTCGCCCTGATCACGCTCAACACAGGTCGCCTCACGGTTCCGGCCACGTCCGCCGCCGCGGCGAAGGCCTGCCTCGACATCGCCCGTCGCTTCAGTCAGGAGCGGGTGCAGTGGGGCCAGCCGGTGGGCAAGCACGACGCCGTGGCGCAGATGCTGGGCCGGATGGCCGCGACCGCGTTCGCCATGGAGGCCACGGCCGAGCTTTCGGCCCTCATGGCGGACCAGGGCCGCTTCGATATCCGGCTCGAGGCCGCCATGGCCAAGATGTGGTGCACCGAGCAGGGCTGGCGCATCATTGACGACACGATGCAGATCCGCGGGGGGCGGGGCTACGAAACGGCGTCGAGCCTGGCGGCGCGCGGCGAACGACCCGAGCCGGTCGAACGATTGATGCGAGACTTCCGCATCAACCTGATCTTCGAGGGCTCGAGCGAGATCATGCGATTGTTCATCGCGCGCGAGGCGGTGGATACCCATCTCAAGGTGGCCGGGGCGCTGGTGGATCCCAGGGCCCCGATCTCCGCCAAGATCCCCGCCCTGCTCCGCACGGCGTTGTACTACGCCGCGTGGTATCCCGGCAAGTGGATGGGATGGGGCTGGTGGCCGCGGTACCAGCATCTCGGGCCGGTGGCGCGCGAGCTGCGTTACGTGAATCGCGCCGCCCGGCGACTGGCGCGAGCGCTGTTCCACGCCATCGTGCGCTTCGGGCCCAAGCTCGAAAAGCGTCAGGCGGTGCTGGCCCGCCTGGTCGAGGTCGGCGCCGAGTTGTTCGCCATGAGCGCCGCGTGCGCCCGGGCCCAGAGGCTGCGGACCAGCCGGTCGCCGGAGGAACGGGCGCAGGGACCGCAGGCGGTGCACCTCGCGCGGGTGTTCTGCCGGCTCGCCCGGCGACGGGTGGAAGAGCGATTCGACCGTTTGTTCGACAACGACGACGCGGCGGTCTACCGCATGGCCCAGCGCGTGCTCGCCAACGAGTTCACCTGGCTGGAGCGGATCGCCGGGTGACGACCAAGCTGGCCGGAACCTCGCACGGCTGGAAGTGTACCGTCTCACGACGTCACGACATTGGAGAACGATCCCAATGCACGCCTCTATTCGCTACCTCGCGGCCGCATGCGGCCTGGTTCTCCTGGCCGCCTGCAGCGACGTCGCCGGCCCAGGCGAGCTGACCACCGAGGAGGCGAGTTTCCTCGCCGACGAGTTCGCCAGCTCCTCGCTCGCCACCTTGGGGACCGGCATGGGAGCCATGCCGGGCGGGGCGCCCCCCGCCCTGGAAGCCGGCCCGCCGATCACCTGGAACCGGACCTGGGAGGCCACACGGAATTGTCCGGCCGGAGGGACCGTCACCATGGCTGGGAGCGTCAACGGGGAGATTGACCGGGACACCCGGTCCGGGACCCTTGCCGTCACGCACAGCATGGACATGGATGACTGCGCCAGGACGCGCGGAGACGTCACGATCACGGTGACGACGGACCCCGTGATCACCATGACCGGCAGCGTGTCGTTCCAGGCCGGCCAGCGCGCCAGCGGCTCCTTCACCAAGACGGGGACGTTCCTGTGGACGACGAGCGACGGTCGCTCGGGCTCGTGCGAGGTGAACCTCTCGATCACCTGGGGCGCGGACGGCGGGCACAGCATCACAGGGACGATGTGCGCGCGGGAGATCAACCGACACACCTAGCCCGAACCGCAGGACGGTGGGCTGTGGCGGCGGACACCGAGCGGCGCTGAACCAGTGATTCCGCGCCGCTAGCGCGCTTCGAGCGCCTGGCGCAAGTCAGCGATAATGTCCTGGTAGTGCTCGACCCCAACCGAGAGCCGCACCATCCCCGGCGTGATCCCCATGCTCCGCTGCGCCTCGGGCGGCACGTCCGCGTGCGTCATCGTGGCCGGGTGCTCGGCCAACGACTCGGTTCCGCCCAGACTCACCGCGAGCTTGACCAGCTTCAGGTTGTTCAAGAAGCGGAACGCCCGCGGCTCGCCGCCGTCCAGCTCGAATGCGATGAGCGACCCCGGGCCCGCGCACTGCCGCCGATAGACTGCGTACATCGGATCGCTCTCGGCCAGCAGGCCCAGGTAGTGCACCCGCTTCACCTCGGGATGCTCGCTCAGGAAGTCCGCCACGTACCGCGCGTTCTTCATCTGCGCGGTCATCCGCATCTTGAGCGTCTCCAGGCTCCGGAGCAGCAGCCATCCGGTCCACGGCCCCGCCATGGTGCCCATGAACGTGCGGAGCGCGCGCACCCGATCCACCACCGCCTGGGCGCCGAGGGCCGCGCCCGCGATCACGTCGCTGTGGCCGCCCAGGAACTTCGTGGCCGAGTAGAGCACGAGATCGGCGCCGTGCTTGAGCGGCTGTTGCCACAGCGGCCCCAGGAACGTGTTGTCCACCATCACCACCGGCCGCCCTTCCGCCGTCCCCAGCGCGCGCGCCAGCCGCGCGACGCCCGCGATGTCCACCAGCGCGTTGGTGGGATTCGCCGGGGTCTCGATCAGCATGGCGCTCACCCGCCGGCCCGCCACGCGCTCCCCGATCGAACCCTCCAGGTCGGCGATCGGCACGCCGGCCGGGAATCCCACGGCGCACACCCCGAACTCCGACAACACGTGTTCGATGAAATACTCCGTCCCGCCGTACAACGGGTCGCTGTGCACCAGGGCGTCGCCCGGGCGCACGAACGCCAGCAAGCTCGTGGCAATGGCCGCCATGCCGCTCTCGAACACCGCGCACGCCTCCGCGCCGTCCCACAGCGTGAGCCGGTCCTCGAGAATCTCGAGATCGGGATTGTTCAGCCGGCTGTAGATGAGGCCGAGCTGCTCGTGCGGCTCCTTCTCCCTCAGCCCGTACGCCAGCTCGAAGAACGCTTTCCCGGCCTCGGCGCTCTCGAACACGAACGTGGACGTCTGGAAGATGGGACACTTGATGGCGCCTTCGGAGAGCTTGGGATCGTAGCCGTAGCTCATCATGAGGCTTTCGGGCTTCAGCTCATGCGCGCCCAGTTTCTTGTGCTTGTACCTCGGTTGCACCTGGCGACGTCGCGACACGGGACCCTCACTTGAATGGAACAACGTTGATCCGGACAACGTTCTGGCGAGCCCGACGATCCCTCCCCGCTATACATAGCCTCGGGCCCGTTTCATGAAGGATTAACGATTCTGTGAGAATCCTTCACGACCCATGAGACCCCTGTCCGACCTCTCGACCGTCGAGCAAGCCTTCCTTGCCGGCCTCGGCACCTGGTTCCTGACGCTGCTCGGCACGCTGCCCGTCCTCCTGGTCCGGCGGGTACACCGCGGCCTGATGGACGGGATGATGGGCGCCGCCGGCGGCATCATGGTCGCCGCGTCCTGCTGGTCGCTGCTTATCCCGGCGCTGGAGCGGGGCGGCGTGTGGAGGACGCTCGTCGGCTTCGGCCTGGGGGCGCTCGGCATGTGGGCCCTCGATCGCCTGATCCCGCACCTTCATTCCGAGTTCCCGGAGGAGGCCCACGCGGAAGGGCCCGCGGTCCCGTGGATGCGCACCAGCCTGCTCATGGCCGCCATCACCATTCACAACCTGCCCGAAGGACTCGCGGTCGGCCTGGGATTCGGGAGCGGCGACCTGCACCGCGCCCTCGTACTCGCCCTCGGGATTGGGCTGCAAAACATCCCGGAAGGGCTGGCGATCGCGCTGCCCCTGCGTCGCGACGGGATGAGCCGGGGTCGGGCGCTGTGGTACGGGCAGCTCTCGGCGGCCGTCGAGCCCCTGGCGGCGGTGGCGGGCGCGTGGTTCGTCGCCGCGGCGGCTGGGCTGTTGCCATACGGGCTGGCCTTCGCCGCGGGCGCCATGCTGTACGTGGTGGTGGAGGAACTTCTGCCGGAAACCACGCGCAGCGGGAATGTGGACGCTGCCACGGTGGGCTTCATCGCCGGCTTCGCGGTGATGATGGCGCTGGACCAATTGGCGCCCTGAGGGGGCGAGGGGGGCGAGGGGGGGCGAGGGGTAACGAGGAGAGACTTAGAAAGAAGAGAAGAGACGAGAGGAGACGAGAAGGGGCGAGCGGAGACGAGAGGAGGGGAAGACGGGGAGCGAGGAGAGGCGAGAAAGGGCGAGCAGTGTGGAAGTGCACGGACACCCGAGGTACCGATGGACCATGCCGCTGTATATTTCCTCAGTGTGTCCCCCGCTCATCTCCTCTTTTCCCTCCTCGCCCCCTCGGCCTCTCCTCGCCTGCCCCTGCAATGGGACGAACCCCAAACCATGGAGACCTGCGGCGCATATGGCTAACGCAACGCTCGCCTGTCAGTTCTGCGGCACGCTGAACAAAGTGGATCTGTCCCGCCACGATCAGCGCCCCAAGTGCGCGGAGTGCGGCAAGCCGTTCCTGCTCGACCGGCCGGTGAAGGTGGACGAGCAGCACTTCGAGGCCACCGTGCTCAAGGCCGAAGTGCCCGTGCTGGTGGACTTCTACGCCGATTGGTGCGGGCCATGCCGCATGATGGCGCCGGTCCTCGACGAAATCGCGCGCGACAAGGCGGGCAAGCTGCTCGTCGCCAAGGTGGATACCGACCGCGCGCGGCAGGTGAGCATGCGATACGGGGTTCGCTCGATACCGTATTTCGCGCGGTTCGAGAACGGCCAGGTGGTGAAGCACGTCGTGGGAGCCGTCGGTCGGGAGGCGCTGAAGGACCTGGCGGCCTGACGCATGGCGGAGCACGACACCCTGCCGTAACGGGTGAGGGGGCCCCTCACCCCACTCCCCCGGCGTTCCATCCCGTCTCACACCATCCCGTTCTTGATCACACCCTCCATGGCCGCGGCGAACGCGTCCACCTCGGCCAGCGTGGTGTACACGTTGGGGGTCACGCGAATGCCGGGGCACGCTGGATGTCCGATGCCGGTCACGATGATGCGGTGCTTCTCGAACAGGTACTCCGTGAGCTTGCCGGAATCCACGCCCTCGATGCCCACGTTGGCGAGGCCGCAGGACATCGCCGGATCGAAGCTGGTGTACAGCTTCACCCCAGGCTGCCCGGCAAGGCGCTTCATCCATCGGTCCCGGAGATACCGCAACCGCGCCGCCTTCCGCTCCACCCCGATGCCCTCATGAAACATCAGCGCCTCGGCGATGGCGTTGTGGTTGGCCGCCGGGTGCGTGCCGATCTCCTCGAATTTGCGGATGTTGTCGTCCATCGTGTCGGGGGCGGCCATCAAGGGCCACAGCCCCCGGATCTTGGACCGCCGCACGTAGAGGAAGCCGGTGCCGATCGGCGCCAGCAGCCATTTGTGCAGCGACGTCCCGTAGAAATCCGCGGCGATCTCGTCCCGGGTGAACGGAAAGTGCGCGAACGCGTGCGCGCCATCTACGATCGCCTCGATCCCGCGCGAGCGCGCCAGCTGGCAGATCTCCCTCACCGGGAAGATCTGGCCGTTCAGGTTATTGATGTGCACGAAGTGAATGACCCGCGTCCTGGGCGTGATCGCCCGGCGGAACATATCCACCAGGTACTCCATGCTCGGCGCCGGGACCGGATGGGACACCTGCTTCAGCACGACGCCGTCGCGGCGCACGCGCTGCTGCCAGGTGGTGAGCATGCGGCCGTAGTCCTGGTCGGTCGTGAGGATCTCGTCCCCCGGTTTCAGATCGAGCCCGAACTGACAGATCTCGAGCGCCTCGCTCGCGTTCCGCGTGATGGCCATCTCCTCCGGGTCGCAGCCGAACGCGCGGGCCAGGCCCCGGCGCACGCTTTCGATCTGCGGCTCCAGATGCCGCCACATGTGATACACGGGCACCTGATTGGAGTACTCCAGATGCCGCCGCAGGGCAGCCTGCACCACGCGCGGGCTGGGGCAGACCCCGCCGTTGTTCAGGTTGATCAGCGTGCGATCGGTGTCGAACGCTTGCTGGATCTCGTGCCAGTAGTCTTCGTCGGCGGCGACCTCGGCCGGCGTGCGATCACGCACGAACTCCCCGGCTCGCCAGACCCGCTCCACGGAGTCGTCCCGCAGGGCGGGGAGCGCCGCCGGGGCGGCGAGGACGGAGCGCAGGAACTGGCGGCGGCTGGTGATCACGGTGGGCTCCGGGCGATGACGTGGTGCGAGACTGGGGCCGAAGACGGCCGGTGTCAATGGGAAGGGACGATCGGGGAGGAGTGGGGACGAGCGGGGACGATCAGGGACGATCGCCGAGGATCGCCTCGTCACTCAGGTGGCCGCCTTCGTCTCCCGTCTCCCCCGATCGCCCCCTGCCGTCTTGCGTGCCAGCGCCGCCGACCCGACCAGCGCAATCGCGGCAAACGCGAACCACTGCACCGCGTAGGACAGATGCGGCCCCTCGGTTCGCTCTGGCAGGGGGACGGGCCTGAGTGCCCCGGCCGGCGAGTCGGCGCGGCGCAGGACGACCGGCAACACGCCGTAGGGAAACCGCGGCGCCAGGAGCGCGGGATCCACCGCACGCACCTTGAGCGGCCAGGTCTCCGCGCCCGCCGACCCGGGTCCGCGCGGCAGGAGCAGCACGCCGTCGCACGCCGCCTCTTCCGGCTCGATCAGCGCCGCCAGGTCGGCCGTGCGGCCATCGGGTGCGGGCGCCCACCCCCGCTCGACGAGAATCGCCGTGCCGTCCGCCAGTCGCAGCGGCGTTACGACATGGACGCCGGGGCGTCCGCCGAGCGGGCGCGCCACGACGATCACCTGGCGGCTGAAGTCGAACCGGCCCGAGAGCCGGGCGCGCCGATAGTCCAGCGCCGCGGGATGCCTGGCCGCCGCCACGATACTCTCAGCCGCCAGCGCCGGCTGGGCGAGCCGGACAGCCACCCGGGCATTCGTCGCGCGTCGCTGCGCCAGGCGGTCGAGCTGCCAGAACCCCAGTCGGATACAGACCAGCGCCGCTGCCGCGCCCGCGAGCAGAACGGCCCACGGCCTACGCCGCATTGGACCCGACCCTTGCCAAGCGCGGTCCCGGGCGGCACCTTAGCCGATCCTCAGCGCCCCCGGTACCCGCTTGCGACGTCTCCGTGTCGGTATCATTGACCTCGTAACCAAAGGCCCCACGCGCGCGCTGTATGCGCGCGTCATGCACGCCAACCTGGCGAGCATCATGCCCCAGGTCATCGGCGTGTGGTGTGAAGAAGAGGGCCACCAGGTTGAGTTCCTGTGCTATACCGGGTTCGAGAACCTGCTCGAGGAGCTCCCCACCGACCTCGACGTCGTGTTCGTGGGCGCCTTCACGCAGGCGGCGCAGCTCGCCTACGCCATCTCCAGTCTGTTCCGCCAGCGCGGGATCGTGACCGTGCTCGGTGGCCCGCATGCCCGATGCTACCCGGACGACGCCCTGCGGTACTTCGACTACGTGCTCGGGTTCACCGACAAGGCAACCCTGCAACAGGTGCTTGGCGACTGCTCGCCCCAACGCCCCGTCGGCGTCTACCTGTCGGCCGCCCGGCAGCCCGCGATGCTGCCCGGCGTCAGGGAGCGCTGGCGCTTCGTGGACGCCACGCTGCGAAAAGCGCCCACCATCAAGATCGTCCCGATGCTCGGCAGCCTCGGCTGTCCGTACACGTGCAGCTTTTGCATTGATTCCGAGGTGGACTTCGCGCCGCTCAGTTTCGAGCAGATGAGCGAGGACCTCCGATTCCTGCTCACCAAGTACCGCCGGCCCAGGGTGGCCTGGCACGATCCCAATTTCGGCGTTCGGTTCGACGAGTGCATGGAGGCCATCGAGCGAGCCGTCCCGCCCGGCCGGATTGATTTCATCGCCGAAAGCTCGCTGTCCCTGCTCTCCGAACCGCGGCTCGCCCGCCTGGCGCGCAACGGGTTCAAGGCCATCCTTCCCGGCATCGAGTCCTGGTTCGACCTGGGCAACAAATCGAAAACGGGACGCCACCGCGGGATGGACAAGGTCCGTCAGGTATCCGAGCACGTCAACACGATCATGCGCTACATCCCCTACGTGCAGGCCAACTTCGTGCTCGGCCTGGACGTGGACGAAGGAGACGAACCCTTCGAGTTGACCAAGCGGTTCCTGGACCTGGCGCCGGGCGCGTTTCCGGGGTACTCCCTGCTCAGCGCCTTCGGCCAGGCGGCGCCGCTCAACCTGGAGTATCAGCGCGCCGGCCGCGTTCTGCCGTTCCCGTTCCATTTCCTCAACAACAACCACGCCATGAACGTGCGTCCCAAGAACTACGATTGGCGCACGTTCTACGATCACGTGATTGACCTGTCACGCTACACGTTTTCCTGGCGGGCCATCGCCCGCCGCTTCGTCGCGGTGCGAGAGCGCATCCCCCGGTGGATGAACGTGGTGCGCGCGGTCTCGTCGGAAGGCTTCGGCCGGATTCGGTACTATTCACTCGTCCGCCGCCTGCTCGACACCGACCGGCCGGTGCGGCAGTTCTTCGAAGGCGAGACGCGCACCATCCCGCGATTCTACGTGGACCGCGTGCGACAGGATCTCGGCGTCCTGTGGCGCTTGCTGCCCCAGGGCGCGCTGGAACACGATCACACGGCGTACCTGCGCAAGCAGGGCGGCATGGTCCAACTGTCCATCGCGGCGGCCTCGCCCACGGACTGACCGGACGATCCCAGGCGACGAAACGGTCATCGCGGCGCGGTCAACCCCCTCCGACGATCACGTCCGGCTTGAACCCGAGGAACAGCCCGGTCTCGATCACGCCCGCGCGTGCCTTGAGCACCTGATGAACGCGCACCGGATCGGCAATCCCGCCGGCAAAGCCGCAGTCAATGATGTAATGACCCTCGTCGGTACGGTACGGATCTCCCCGCTCGTCCACTCGCAGGTGCGGCGCACCACCGAGCTCGCGCATCGCGGCCTCGTGCTGCGGCCACCCGAAGGCCACGACCTCCACGGGGAGCGCGCGCGTCGCCCCCAGTCGTGGCACCAGCTTCGAGGGGTCCACCACGATGATCAGCCGGCGCGACGCCGTCGCGACGATCTTTTCCCACAACAGCGCGCCGCCGTGTCCCTTGATCAGGTTGCCCTCCGGATCGACTTCGTCGGCCCCGTCAATGGTGAGGTCCACCGCGGCGTGATGGTCGAGCGTGGAAACGGGCACCCCGCTCGCGGCTGCGAGGTCGCGCGTGGCACGGGACGTCGGAATCCCCACGATGTCTCGCAGCTGCCCGCTCGCGAGGCGCCGCCCGATTTCCTCCACGGCGACCCGGGCGGTGGAGCCCGTGCCGAGTCCCACCACCATTCCCGACCGCACTTCCTGGACAGCCCGAAGTGCCGCGGCTCGCTTCGCCTCGCTTCGTGCGTCGGTCACCTCAAGCCAACCTGTTCCAGGGTCTCGAGCGACGTCACCTTCAGGGCAACGCGATCCCGCGCGCGCAGCGCCGCGAGGTCGCCGTCAGCCTGCGCCGTCATGAGCGCGCCGAAACTGTAGGGCTCGCCGGGAATCGGTACGTCCTGCTCGGGAGTGGGAACCACGAACACGAATCGCCCGATGGCCGGGCCGCCCTTGTGAAGCTGCCCGGTGGAATGAAGGTATCGCGGCCCGAACGCCGGCGTCACGGGAACGCCAAGCCGATCGCGCCAGCGGCCCGCAACCCCGGCCAACCGCGCAGCATGCTCGGGCGTGTCCGGCAGGTACGCCAGGAGCGCCACGTACTCGCCGAGCCGCGTGCTCGCGATCGCGCCCTCGACCTCCTCCGCCGTCGCCGCGGGAGCGGGCGCGCCGCCCCTCCGCAGCATGGCGCTGGTATTCGCCTTGCTCTCGGCCACATTGGGCTGATCGAACGCGTTCACCCCCAGCAGGGCGCACGCCACCGCTGTGGCGAACTCCCAGCGAAAGAACTCGCCCCCCAACCCTACCGG
This sequence comes from uncultured Gemmatimonadaceae bacterium, assembly GCA_964627675.1. Classification (GTDB taxonomy): domain Bacteria; phylum Gemmatimonadota; class Gemmatimonadetes; order Gemmatimonadales; family GWC2-71-9; genus JACQHC01. The sequence goes on along the minus strand of CAZVKD010000024.1, from coordinate 16 downwards.
ACCGTCGAGCGTGATG
>CAZVKD010000023.1:0-16607 GCA_964627675.1 uncultured Gemmatimonadaceae bacterium | reverse complement strand
TCCTGCCGGTCCCGGCGCCCGCGCAGGCACCGCCATCCGCTGACTTGTGGCGGCTGTCGGCCGCAAGCCTCTCCGCTCCGGCCAGCTTGGAACGGGGACCCGCCGCCGCCTTCTGGAACCCCGCGGCTCCGGATCTCTCTCGCCGGTTCTCGGTGGCAGCCGAACTCACCCAGACTCCCGATGTAATCGGCGTGGCCGGGTTCGTCGGCGCCGCACACTACCGGTTGCGCCCCGGCCTCGCCGTCACAGGGCTTCTGGCCCGGGTGGACATTGACGATATCGTCCGCACGACGACCTCGGCCACGAGCGATCTGGGAACGATTCCCATTTATGCGCAACTGGCCGGTGCCGGGGTCGTCATGTCCGTGGGTGCGTGGCAGGCCGGCGCTTTGGTTCGGGGGCACGACGCCCGGTTCGACGCCCTGCGGGAGTCTGGCGTTACCGTGGATCTGGGCGCGCGTTTCGCGGCGCACCCGCGGCTCACCGTCGCCGGCGCCACCCATTTCTTTCCGCTGGACCTCGAGTCCCGGAACCTGACGGACTATTACCTCGGCGCCGACGTGCTGCTTGCTCGTGGCAGAATGCTCGGCGGCACCACGAGCTTCCACCTGCGCTACGGCGCGACCCATCGGGACGGGACCAGCACCGATCATGGCGTGGGACTCGGTTTCGGCTTCGACGATGAGCTCGGTGTGGACCTCAGCGTGGTACGAGAGGAGGGCGCCGTGGAATCCGCGCTGCGCCCCGGGGTGGGGATCGCGCTCCGTGTGGGCCGGTATCTCATCCGCGCGGGGCGCGCGTCCGGGCTGAACGACATCGGGGGGAGCTATCGCATCGGGCTGGAGTCCGACATCTTGCGATGAATCTGCTCGACCAACTCCCCACTGAGGCCGCCCGGCAACTGGGCCAATGGCTGGCGGCCCGCGGTGAGCCCTCCTACCGGATCCGCCAGCTCCTGCCCCGCCTCTGGTACCGGCCGGTTGCCGCGTGGTCGCAGGTCTCGGAGCTGCCCAAGACGCTCTCATCTGCCCTCGACCAGGCCTTTCCGCTACCGCGGCTCACCTGCGAAGCGCGCCAGACCTCGCGGGATGGCACCGTGAAGTTCCTCTGGCGCCTTCCGGACGGGTTGGCCATCGAATCGGTGCTGATTCCCGAGGGCCGCAGGCGAACGCTCTGCGTCTCGTCGCAGGCGGGGTGCGCGTTCGGCTGCGCATTCTGCGCGACGGGATTCATGGGGTTTCAGCGTCACCTGTCGGCGTGGGAAATCGTCGGCCAGGTGCGCGAGCTGTGGTTCGAGCCGTCCGGGCCCGTTCGCCCCACGAACGTGGTGTTCATGGGTATGGGAGAGCCGTTGCACAACTGGGCCGCGGTGGATCGGGCGCTCACCATCCTCAACCACGCCGACGGGTGCGCGATCGGTGCGCGCCGCATCACGGTGAGCACGGTCGGGGTGCTGCCCAATCTCCGGCGTCTGGCCGAGCGTCCGGAGCAGTTCCGTCTGGCGGTTTCGCTCCATGCTCCCACCTCGGCCAAGCGCGGCGCGCTCATGCCGGTGGAACGGAAGTACCCCCTCGGGGACCTCATGCGAGCGCTGCGCGGGTTTGCGCGCCGCGTCACGTTCGAATACGTGATGATCCACGGATACAACGACACCCCGGAGGACGCCGCGGCGCTCGCCGAGTTGGCCAAGCCACTGGGCGCCCTGATCAACCTGCTGCCGCTCCACCCCGGCGGCGCCCCCGGGTTCGAGCCCACGCCCGCGCCCGAGATCGAGGCGTTTGCCGCCGCATTGAAGCGGTGGGGGGCAGCCGTGAGTGTGCGGCGCAGCCGTGGCCTCGACATCGCGGCCGCCTGCGGACAGTTACGGGTGGCGACTGAGCGCGCCCGCGGCGTCCGATCCCAGCAACACGCTCACGTCGAGTAGCCGGCGGGCATCGGGCGCCATCTCGACCCGCCCGAAGCCCAGCGCTGCTCGCACCCGCTCGCCCTGCGCGGGATCGCCCCGCCGCACCAGAATGCGGGTGGACTCCACCGGCGCTGCTCGCTCGGTTCCGAAGTACACCACGTCAATGCCCGCCCGTCGCAGCCGGTAAGTGATCGCGCGGGCCAGGCCATCCACGTCCGTGGTATTGAGCACTTCCGCCACGATCCCGTTCTGCTCACCGGGGACCGGCGGACTGATCACGCCGTCCGACGGGCGGCCGATGCTGAGCCAGGTCACCCCGCCGATCAGCGCGACGGCACCGCCGGCGATCAGCGTCGCGCGGAGACCAGCGCGTTCCAGAATCGGACGGTCTCGGACAGGAGTGGGCGCCCGGCGTCCACGGTCCAGCGCAGTCGCTCGCGGGCCACGTCCACCAGGACGCCCTCGGGCTCGAGCGGCACGCGATCGGCCATGACGCGCCGCTCGGCCTGGCGGAATGGCCGGCCGGGCTCGAGGTAGTCGGCCAGATACAGCATGCGACCGACCGGGTCCCAGTCGGCGTAGCCGATCGAGTGGTATCGGACGGCGTCCAGCACCCCGCGATCGCGTTCGCCATGGCGTGCGGCCATTGCCGCCGCCGCCGGTCCGTGTTGCAGTTTAGGAATGTGGGTCCATTCCGGCGCGAGGGCGTCCAGCGTCGCGGCCGGGGCGTCGCGCAAGGCATCGTGCAGGATCGCGGCGCGCCGCCAGCGGGCGCGGTCGGCGTCGGACCGGTTCATCGCGGCGGCCCAGGCATCCAGCAAGTCCGCCACCCGCCCGATGTGCGCTCGCCGGGTCTCGGAGACGCAAGCCCAGGACGGCAGCTCGACCGGGCTCACCGGGCCGCGCCGGCGGGCGAGAGCCGCTCGTCAGCGCCGAGCCCCTGGCCCAGAATGACGTTGTCAATGAGCCGTGCCCGCCCCACCCGCGCCGCCACCGCCAGCAGTGTGTCGGCCGACGCGGTGCGCACCGGCTGGAGCGTGCGCGGGTCCACGGCCTCCGCGTACTCCAGCGTGACCAGCGACTCGCGGCCGATGGTCTCGCGCACCAGCTCCGTCAGTGCCGCGGCGTCTGACGTTCCCCTCCGGAACCCGACGTGAGCGCACTCGAGGCCGCGGGAGAGCGCCACCGCCGCCCGTCGTTCGGCGGGCTCGAGGTACACATTGCGGGAACTCAGCGCGAGGCCGTCGGCTTCCCGAACAATGGGCGCGACCTCGATGTCGAGGGCGAAGTTCAGGTCCTCCACCATCCGCTTGATCAGCACCGCCTGCTGCGCGTCCTTGCGACCGAAGACCGCCACGTCCGGTTCGACCAGGTGAAACAACTTCGCCACCACCAGGAGCACGCCTTCGAAGTGGCCGGGGCGCCCCGGCCCGCAGAGATGCCTGATCAGCGGGTCTGCGCTGAACCGGATGGCGGGAGGGACCGGGTAGAGCGCGCTCACGGCGGGCGCGAAGTAGCAATCCACGCCGCGCTCTCGAGCCATCGCCCGGTCGCGTTCCGGATCCCGAGGATACCGGTCAAAATCTTCGCCCGGGCCGAACTGGAGCGGGTTCACGAACGCGCTCAAGACGGTACGATCGCTTCGCGCTCGCGAGCGGTCCACCAGGCGCAGATGGCCTTCGTGCAGATATCCCATGGTGGGCACCAACCCGATGCGCCGGCCCGCCGCCCGTGCTCGGCGGGACCAGGCCCGCATTTCAGCGGGGTCGGCGATCTCGATCACCGCTCGAAGGAGTGCGCGGCGTCTGGGTAGCGACCTGCCCGAACGTCGTCGCCGAAGGTGCGGACTGCGCGGCGCACCTCGTCAGCCAGCTGCGCGTAGGTCTGCACGAACCTGGCCCGGAACCGATCGTTCAGTCCCAACATGTCATGGAGGACAAGCACCTGCCCGTCGCACTCCGGTCCCGAACCGATGCCGATGGTGGGAACGGATATCTCCCGGGTCACGCGCGCGGCCACCCCGCTCGGCATCAACTCGAGCACCAGGCTGAAGGCCCCTGCCTCTTCCAGCGCGCGGGCATCCGCCACGATTCGGTCGGCCGCCTCTGCCGCCCGTCCCTGCACCCGCGGGCCCCCGAGGCCGTGTACCGACTGCGGCGTGAACCCCAGGTGCCCCATCACCGGAACGCCCATGTCCACCAGGGCGCGGACCGTGGCGATGACCGGTGCGCCGCCCTCGAGCTTGACGCCGTTGGCACCCGTCTGTTGCATGACGCGTCCCACGTTGCGCTTGGCCTCCTCGATCGAGACCTGGTAGGTGAGGAACGGCATGTCCACGATGAGGAGCGCGCGCGACACGCCGGCTCTCACCATGCGCGCATGGTAGATCATTTGCTCGAGCGTGGCCGAGAGCGTGGTGGGTTGCCCGGCCAGCACCGTGTTGACGGAGTCGCCCACCAGGATGATGTCGGCCCCACCTTCCTCAACCAGTCGCCCGAACAACGCGTCGTACGCCGTGAGCGCAACGATTCTCCGTCCCTCGCGCTTCCACGCGATGAGATCCAGGGTCGTGACGGGCTTAGTCTCGCCGGACATGGGGGATGAGTTCCCTCAGCTCGCGCTGCCAGAACGGACGTCGGGCGAACTGGGGATGTGGCACCACGAGATCCGCTTCCTGAATGTGGCGGTCTCCATAGCGCACGATGTCCAGGTCCAGCGTGCGCGGTCCCCAGCGCTCTCGTCGTTCCCGGCCGGCCGCCCGCTCGATGGCCAGCAACGCGTCGAGCAAGGCACGGGGCGGCAGCCCGGTACGGAGCAGGACCATCTGATTGAGATATGGCCCCTGGCCCGGGGGGCCGATCGGGTCGGTTTCTTCCGCGGCCGTGGTGGCGACCAGCTCCGTCTGGGGCAGCGCGGCGAGACGTCGTCGGGCGAATGCCAAGTGCGCCGCCCGGTCTCCCAGGTTCGAGCCCAGCGCCACGAACGCCCACTCACGAGCCGACGGTCCGTTCCCGCTCAAGCACGACCTCGACATAGTCCAGGGGGCCGGGAATCGGGGCATGGGGCTTTCGCGCCGCGACCCGCACCCGAGCGATGGTCCCGAGGCCCAGGACTCCGGCCGCCACCTTCTCGCACAGCGCTTCCAGCAGTCGGTGGTGGCTTCCTCCGACGGTCTCGGCGACCACGCGGTAGAGCTCTCGATAGTCCAGCAGGGCGCTGGGCGAGTCGGTCTGCCCGACCTGGCGCAGCGACAGCCAAACCGTGAGATCCAACTCCAGGGGCTGGGGGACGTGCTCTTCGTGGGGCAGGACGCCCACCAGCGTGTGAAAGCGCATGCCTTTGAGGGAGATGCAATCGCTCGCGGCCACGAGGAGCAATGGTAGCCCCGGCGCGAAGTGCCGTCAAAATCGCCCGAGGCCGGACGCCAGCTCGGTCAGCAGCGCCCGAGCCGGCTCCACGCCCGCGCCGAGCCGCTCGACCAGCGCCGATCCGACCACCACCCCGTCGGCGAACTGTGCGATCGCGCGCACCTGCTCGGCGCTCCGAATGCCGAAACCCACGGCCACCGGCAGCTCGGTCACCTCGCGCACCCGCTGCACGGCCTGCGCCGCCGCGTCGGTGGCCCCGGTGCGCGGTCCCGTGACGCCCAGTCGGGCGATGACGTAGACGAAGCCCGATCCGTCGGCCACGACCTCGCGTACGCGGGGCCCGGGCGTGGTGGGAGCGACCAGACGGATGAGGTCGAGCCCTCCGTCTCGAACCAAGCGGCACCGCTCGGGGTCCTGACCGGCCGGCAGGTCGGTTACGAGCAGTCCGGCAACGCCGGCCGCGCTGGCGTCCCGGACGAACGCGTCGAATCCGTACGCCAGCAGCGGATTGAGGTAGCTGAACAGCACGACGGGCACGCCCGACCCGGCGTCTCGAACCAGGGCCAGCGCCCGCTCGAGCGACATGCCCGCGCGGAGCGCCGCTTCGGACGCCCGCTGGATCACGGGCCCGTCGGCCAGCGGATCGCTGAACGGGATGCCCAATTCGACGATGTCGGCGCCGGCCTCGGCGATCATGGCCAGGGCCTCGCGGGTTGCTGCCGCGCTGGGGTAGCCTGCCGTGAGATATGGAATCAGCGCGGCGCGGCGGTTCGCCCGAGCGCGCGCGAAGCGGGCCGCGATGGGCCGGTCAGACAAAGTAGTCGGCGGGGTTGATCCCGTAGCGGGCGGGGTCGGTGACCTTGATGATCGTCCGTTTGAAGGTGCCGTCGGGACCGGCCTCCGACAGGTCCACCAAGTGACCCGGTCGGAGCACGGCGCCGTCCGCGGTGCACACCACGCGTACGGTGGGCCGGGCGAGCTGGGAGAGGTCCGGATTCGCGGCGTGCACGATCGCGATTTCGTACGTGTCGAGGATAACGCACGTCCCCACGGGGTAGACGCCCAGCAGGTTGATCATTGCCTTGACCAGCACCGGGTCCAGCCCGCGGCGGGGATTGGTCCACATCTCCCGCAGCACCTGGTCGGGCTGTATGGGCGTGGTCTGATACGACCGGCGGGTGGTGGCCGCGTCGAAGCCGTCGGCGACGGCCACGATCTTGGAGAACACCGACAGCTTGCGGGGCCGGATCGTCTTGGGGTAGCCGGTGAGATCCGTTTTCATGTGATGTTCGAAGGCCACGATCATGCCGCGGTAGGGGATCTCGCCGTACCCCCGCAGGCCGAACAGCGTGAGCACCCCGAGCCAGGGGTGCGCCTGCATGACGCGCCACTCTTCCTCGCTCAAGGAACCCGTCTTGTTCAACACCTCCAGCGGGACCCGACTCTTGCCCACATCGTGGAACAACGCGGCGAGGCCCAGGTCGTACAGCTGCAACTTCGACAAGCCGATCCGCCGTCCGATGGCGACCGAGAAGATGCACACGTTCACCGAGTGCGTGAACGTGTATTCGTCATAGTCTCGAATGGTCGTGAGTCCCATCAGCGAGGTCTCGTTGCTCAGCACCTGGTCCACGATGCTCTGCACGGCGCGCTTCACCTTCTTGACGCTGGCGCTTCGCCCCATGCGGATGCTGTTCACCACTTCCTTCGTGACGGCGACGGATTGCTCGTAGGTTCGCTTGGCCACCTCCTTGGCGCGCTCCTGGTCTTCGACCTCCTCGTCGCTCTCGATCGGGGGGTCCACGCTGATATGGGTCACGCTCCCCTGCAGCAGCGCTTCCCGCAGCTCGTAGAGCTTGTTGGGATTGGGCTCCCGCGCGGCGAAGCTGAGCAGCAGCGACACGAAGACCTGCCATTCGCGCCGATCCACCTCGCCGTCCACGCGCACCACGCCGACGCCGGAGTGCCGCAACATGCCGAGCACGTGACTGAAGGATGCGTAGTTGTCCAGGTCGAGTCGGAGGCGGGTCGAGTTCACAAAAATGAACTCGCCGGACAGCCGGAGCTCCAGCTCTTGCTCCACGTCGAGCACGCGGCGAGCGGTTTGCGCCAGTTCGCTGAGCGCGCGCTGCACCTGATCGTTTTCCAGCGGATACAGCTTGAGGCTGCGAAGCGCCGCGTAGAATGCGACCAGCAGCTCGCGGCCGGCGTGCCGCAGGAGCCCCTCGGTGCTCTGCATGGACTCCGCGATGGATGGGCGCGACTGTCGGGCGGCCGTGGGGTCGGTCATTCGCCCAGCTCTCGCAGCGCCCGGTTCGCCGCGTTCCGCACCAGCGCTTCCTTGTCCTTCAGCGCCTGCTCCAGCAGGGCGCGGGCGCCGGGCGTGCCCACCTTGCCCAGGGCCATGGCCGCGCACGCCCGCGTCTCCGGATCCTCCTTCCGCTTCAAGAAGCCGCCGCCGCTCTGCAACATCGCTCCCAACCGCTCAACCCCGGCGGCGCCAGCCATCATGCCGTAGGCCTCGAAGAACGCGGTCTTCTCGGTAAGGTCGGCGCCGCGAAGGGCTTTGCTGTCCACGGCGGCGGCGATCTTGGGCAGCACCGCCCGGTGGTTCCGCGCGCCCAGCACCTTGACGGCTGCGATGCGCACGTCCCGGTCGGGATCATCCACCGCCCGCTCGAGCTGCTGCATCGCGCCGGGCGATCCGATGGCCGCGAGGGCCTCGACGGCGGCCACTTTCACGGACTTGCCGGCCCTGGCAAACAACGCGCCCAGCGCCGGGGCCACCGGCGGAAGCTTCAGGCGCGTCACCATCTTGACGGTTTCCAGCAGAACGCGTTCGTCCGTGGCTTCGAGCGCCTTGGCGATTTCTGCGGGGTACGCCTGCGCCAGCCGCTGCCCCGCTCCGTAGAGCAGCTCGCGAACGCGCTGGTTGCTCAGCTTGGGGAGCCACTGCAGCACGGTGGCGAGCGCGGCGGGGCGAAGCTCGCGGAACAATTCGCCGAGGTCTTCTTCCGTGGGATGCACCGCGGCTTCATCCAGTGACTGCAGCAACTGAGACAGGGCCTCGGGCTCGGACAGCTTCCCCGGCAGCTGCTCGAGCTCGGCCCGGTGCTCCGGGAGCAGTTCGCGCGCGCGCTGGAGGACCACCCGAAGCTCGCGGCACACGTGCGCCACGGACCTGAAGTCCCCGACCGCGAGGAGATAGGGGATGAAGTTCTGAATGATGCTGATCAGCTCGGCGCGCACGGTCGGGTACGATTGCAGCTCCAGCAAGTCCATCAGCATGCCGAGCACGTTGCCACGGAGATCTTGTCCGTATTCGCGTTCCACCTCGGACTGCAGGTAGGCGCGCTCGGTGTCGTCGAGGAAGTAGAGCGTGGAGTCGAAGTCCTCGAGACTGACGATGCCTTTGGGCGGCTCCGGCTGCGCCGCTTCTTCCTCCACCTGCCGGCGCCGATCCTCCGGCGGCGCGGGCGGGGGTTCCCCCGTGGGCAGGAGCGGCGCCGCCTCGGCGGTCGCCAGCTCCACGAAGTGATACCGGATTAACTGGAAGTCCTGCTCCCACAACAGCGTGAGCAGATCGTCGTTGGCTTCGGGGGGAAGCTGTCTGGCCTTCTGGATCACGGTGAGCAGGCGAGGAAGTTCATCCTGCTCTACGCCTTTCTTGAGGGTCAAGCTCCGAACGCCATCCTTGAACAGCACCCAGGGAATACTCTCCGAACGGTTGGGCTGCGACAGGACGACCCGCTTGTCGAAGACGAAGTCGGACTCCGTAACGGCCAGCGCCAGCTCGTCGCAGCCCTCCCAGACGGCCCGAAAAGCCGCGCGCACGTTCTCCATCGCCTGCTGATAGACCGGGTTGTTGGGGAGGTAGAGCTGTGTCGCGCGCAAGCCCTTGACCAGCGTCTGCATCAGCTGGTCAACGAGCTGGGGATCCCAGCCAGTGAAGGCGACTGCGCTTTCCGTCACGCGTCTGCTCCCTGAAGTCGGGCCACGTACGCGACGTCCTTGTCGCCGCGACCGCTGAGATTCACCACGACGAGGTCATCGCGCGCGCGCGGGCGGGCGGCGAGCACCCAGGCAATGGCGTGCGCGCTCTCCAGCGCCGGGACGATTCCCTCCAACCGCGCCAGGGTGCCAAAGGCCGCGAGCGCCTGCTCGTCGGTCACCGCCTCGTATTGCACTCGTCCCGTATCCCGCAAATATGCATGCTCCGGCCCCACGCCGGGATAGTCCAGTCCCGCGGAAATGGAATGAGCGGGTTGCACCTGTCCGTCTCTGTTCTGCAGCAGATAACTCATGGATCCGTGCAGCACTCCGGGACGACCAGCCGCGAGCGACGCCGCGTGCCGGCCGGTGTCCAACCCCTCGCCGGCCGCTTCGACCCCGATCAGCCGAGTTCGGGTTTCCTCGAGGAAGGGCGCAAACAGCCCGATCGCGTTCGAGCCGCCTCCGACGCAGGCCACCAGCACGTCCGGCAGCCGGCCCTCGCGCGCCAGAACCTGATCCCGTACCTCCCGGCCGATGACCTGCTGAAAGTCGCGCACCATGCGAGGGAATGGATCCGGCCCGACGACGGAGCCGATCACGTAGTGCGTCGTCTCCAGGTTCGTCACCCAATCGCGCAGCGCTTCGTTCGTCGCGTCCTTGAGCGTGCGCGTTCCCGAGCCCACCGGGACCACGCGCGCCCCCAACAGCTCCATGCGGAACACATTGAGCCGCTGGCGCTCCATGTCCGCCTCACCCATGTACACCGCGCATTCGAGTCCGAATCGCGCGCACGCCGTTGCCGTGGCGACGCCGTGCTGCCCGGCCCCGGTTTCGGCGATGATGCGACGCTTTCCCATCCGCCGCGCCAGCAGGACCTGACCCAGCGTGTTGTTGATCTTGTGCGCGCCGGTGTGCGCCAGGTCTTCGCGTTTCAGCAGCACCCGGCAGCCGGCCGCCTGCGACAGGCGTGGCGCCTCCGACAACGGGGTCGGGCGCCCGGCGTACATCCGCCGCAGGCCGTCCAGCTCCGACTGAAACGCGGGATCAGCCGCCGCCGCATCGTGGGCCTGCGCCAGTTCGTCGAGGGCCGCGACGAGCGTCTCCGGCACGTATCGGCCCCCGTAGGGCCCGAACCGCCCCAGGGCGGTGGACGCGATCCCGCTCATGTAACCGCTCGCCGACCCACGCGGCGCTGAAGACCGCACAGCTCGCGCACCGCCCCCTCCGGCTCCGGTGCCGACGACACCGCGGCTCCCACCAGCGCCGCATCCGCTCCCCATGCCGCCACCCGCTCCACGTCCGCCCGCGTGGACAGACCACTCTCGGCCACCGCGACGACGTCGGCCGGAATGGCCCGCAACACCGTTTCCATCCCCGCCAGGTCCATCGCGAACGTCTCGAGGTCCCTGGCGTTCACACCGACGAGCGCGGGATCGAGTGCCAGCGCGCGGTCGAGCTCGCCCAGCGTGTGCACTTCCACCAGACTCGCCAGCCCCAGTTCGCCAGCCGTCTGGTGCAGGTCCCGCAACATCGCCTGATCGAGCGCGCGAACGATGAGCAGCACGGCGCTGGCTCCGTGGATCTTGGCTTCGAACAGCTGGACTTCGTCCAGGATGAAATCCTTCCGGAGCACCGGGCGGTCAATAGCCGCGGCCACGGCCTCGAGATCCGCCAGCGCACCGCCGAAGTGGGGACCCTCGGTCAGCACCGAGACCGCGGCCGCCCCGCCGCGGCAGTACGCCTGAGCGTGGCTCACCGCATCGAGGTGTTCCGCGATAGCGCCTCGCGAGGGCGAGCGACGCTTCACTTCGGCAATGATCGCCACGTCGCCCCCGCCGAAGGCCGCCATCATCGAGGGCCCGCCGGGCGCGGCTTCGGCCGCCCGTCGCAACGCGCCGCGATGCTTCCGCAGTGCGGCGAGCCCCTCCCGCTGGGCCGAGAGGATCGAACGAAGTCCGACTACCGGGGTCAGATCGTCCATTGCGCTTCGGTGTGCTTTCGGGTAGGTTGCTTCGGCATCTATTCGGCTCTAATCCGGCTGGGAGGACGAGGCCTCATGCCCCTGACCAGGCGTCAGAAGCAGATTCTGGACTACCTCGAAAGTTACATCGCCACTAATGGTTACGCCCCGTCGTTCGAGGAGATTGCTCAGCACTTCGGCTTCGGGTCGCTGGCCACCGTCCACGAGCACCTCACCAACCTCGAGCGCAAGGGGTACATCAGCCGAACCCACAACGAGAGCAGGTCCATCGAACTGCTTCCCCGGGCTGGCCGGACGGGCGCCCGGGAATTGCCGCTGTTGGGCCAGGTTGCCGCCGGTCAGCCCATCGAGGCCGTCGCCACACCGGAGACGATCGCCGTTCCGGACGATCTGATCCCCAAACGAGGCTCCTCCTACGTGCTGAAAGTGCGCGGCGACTCCATGATCGGTGAGCACATCCAGGACGGCGATTATGTGATCGTGCACAGCCGGGATCGCGCGGCGGAAGGCGAGATGGTCATCGCCCTGGTGCAGGGTTCCTCCGCCACCGTGAAACGGATGTACCGGGAGCCGGGCGGCTGGGTCCGGCTGGTATCCGCCAACGAGGCCGTACCGCCGCTCAGGGTTCACGAGAATGACATTCTCATTCAGGGCGTGGTGGTTGGCGTGATGCGGCGATACTAGCGCTGGCATTCCGCAGCCGGGCCAGGGCGCGGGCAGCCGCGCCGGTGTCCAGCGCGGCGGCCGCCTGCACCACCCCGTCTTTGAAGTCAGCGGCTCGTCCCGACACGTACAGCGCTGCGCCGGCGTTGAGTATCGCGGCCGCCCGGCCGGCCGGATCAGCCGCCGGGCGTTCCACCAGGCGCTCCAGCCGAGCCGCGTTCTCTCTCGGCTCGCCGCCGGCGAGTTCATCGAGCGAGAGGGCCGCGATCCCATGATCCTCCGGGGTGATGGTCCACGTGGACACCCCGTCGCTGCGCACCTCCCACACGTCCGTCGGTCCGTTCGGAGCGATCTCATCCAACCCCGCCCGGCCGTGCACCACGAGCGCGTGCACCGTCCCGAGGCGACGCAACGCCTCGGCCACGACCGGTCCGCGATCGGGGTCTGCCACGCCCACGACTTGCCGGCGGACGCCGGCCGGGTTCGCCAGCGGCCCCACGACGTTGAACAGCGTCGGCACGGCCAGCTCGCGGCGCACCGGCGCGGCGAAGCGCATAGCCGGATGGAACGCGGGTGCGAAAAGGAACGCCATGCCGGCCGCCTTGAGGAGCTGGGCGGCCGCGTCCGCGGACATCTCGATCGAGATGCCAAGCGCTTCCAGCACGTCAGCCGATCCGCACCGAGAGGTGTAGGAGCGGTTGCCGTGCTTGGCGACGGGCACGCCGGCGCCCGCCGCGATCAGGGCGGCCGCGGTGGACAGGTTGAAGGTCCTTACCCGGCCGCCCCCGGTGCCGCAGGTATCCACCACGTCGGGGTCGTCCAGCGCTACCCGGACCATGGCGGCGCGGATGGCCCGGACGGCGCCGGTGAGGTCGGCCGCCGTTTCGCCTCTCACCCGCAGCCCCATCAGGAGCGCCGCGGTTTGCGCCGGACTTGTCTCACCGCGCATCAGCTCGCCGAAGGCGCCAGCCGTCAACGCCTCGCCCGGCGAATCGCCGCGGGCGAGAGCGCGGAGCGCGCGCGTGATCGCCGGTTCCTGGTCCGTCATAGGGGCTGGTGGGAGTAGGGCAACGTACGTGACGGCGGTCCCTCGCCGCAACCCGTATTTCGTGCTTGCCGCCTCGCGGGCCGGTTCCTATCTTCGGCGCACATGCAGGAGATTTCCTGCTACGCCGTCCTGCACTATCTGGGACACTCCTTCCAGGGCTGGCAGCGTCAGGCCGCCGGCCGGCGAACCGTCCAAGGCGATTTGGAACGCGTCCTCCAGCGACTCGTGGGTCACCGGGTGGTGACCCATGCGGCGGGTCGAACGGACGCGGGGGTTCACGCCCTGGGGCAGGTCGTGAGCTTTCGCGTCCCCGCTCGCTGGCAGCCGCCGGAGCTTCATCGGGCCGTCAACGCGCTGCTGCCGCCGGAGATCTGGGTGGCGCGACTGGGCCGGGCGCCGGATGGCTTTCACGCCCGGCGTCACGCGCGGTCGCGCTGTTACCGCTACGTCGTGGGGTGCGACGCGGCTTCCGCCTCCCCGTTCCGCCGCCCGTTCGAGTGGAGTCTGGGGACGGCGCTCGACGCCGAGGCCCTGGCGGCCGCGGCGTCCGCCGTCGCAGGCGAGCATGACTTTCGGGCGTTCGCCGCCGTCGGCGCGCCCAAACGGCACTATCGCTGCCGCGTGCTGGTGGCGCGTTGGGATGCGCGGCCGGCCGGTGAGGGGTTTATTTTTACCATTGAGGCTGACCGGTTCCTTCACCGGATGGTCCGATTCCTCGTCGGGACCATGGTGGATGTCGGACTTGCGCGTCGCCCAGTGGAAGACGTCGCCCGCCTGCTGGGCAGCCGGACGAATGCCGGAACCAGTCCGCCCGCCCCGCCGGAGGGACTGTATCTCGTAGGTGCCCGCTACTCCGAACTCGAGAGGGAAGCCGACCGATGAAATTCTTCCTCGACACCGCGAATCTGGCCGACATCCGCTGGGCCACGCAGGCCGGGCTGATTGACGGCGTCACCACCAACCCCACGTTGCTCGCCAAGTCGGCGGGCGACGTGGAGCCCAACGACCTGCTCAAGGAGATTTGCTCGCTGGTGGACGGGCCCGTGAGCGCGGAAGTCGTCGCGGTGGACGCGGACGGGATGTACGCCGAAGGCCGGGACCTGGCGCAACTGGCGGACAACATTGTCGTCAAGATCCCGATGATCGAAGAGGGAATGGTGGCCGTGCGCCGACTCGTGGCCGACGGGATCCGGGTCAACGTGACGCTCGCGTTCAGCTCGGTGCAATGCCTCATCGCGGCCAAGGCCGGGGCAACCTACGTCTCGCCGTTCCTCGGCCGCCTGGATGACGTGGGCCACGATGCGATGGATGTGATTCGCGAGACGCGCGCCATCTTCAACAACTACCGCTACGAGACGGAAATCCTCGCGGCATCCATTCGGCATCCCCGCCATGTCGCGGAGGCGGCGATGTTGGGCGCCGACGTCGCGACGATGCCCACGGAGGTCCTCAAGAAGCTCTTGCTCCATCCGCTCACGGATCGCGGCCTGGATCAGTTCCTCAACGATTGGAGCAAGCTGGCGGCCCGGAGCAAGGTCGAGGCGTGACGCGGCGCGCGACGGCCGCGCTCGTCGCGGCGCTGGCGCTGGGCGCCTGCGATCGGACCCCGCCGCCCGCGCAGGCCGGCGAGCGGCCGGCTCAGGCGAGCCCTGAGGCTCGCCGCGACGCCGCGCGGCGGCTGGAGGACGGGCGGCGGACCGCGATCGTCGAAGCGGCGGCGCGGGTGGCCCCGGCCGTCGTCAGCGTCAACGTGACGCGGCGAGAGCGCCAGATTCCCCGAACGCCGTTCGACTTCTTCTTCGTCCCGCGCGGCTACGAGCGCGAGGTAAAGGGCCTGGGTTCCGGTTTTCTGGTGTCGCAGGACGGCCTGGTCATCACCAACCAGCACGTGGTCGAAGGTGCGGAGGAAATCGTCGTCACCACGCGCGACGGAGAGGACTACCCGGCGCGGCTCCTGGGCGAGGATCCGCTGACCGACATCGCCGTGCTCCGGGTGGACGCGCGGGGCCTGCCCGTGGTGCCCATCGGCCGCAGCGCCGACCTCATGATCGGCGAGTGGGTGGTGGCCATCGGCAACCCGTACGCCTATCTCCTCGGCAACAGCGAGCCGACGGTCACGGCTGGCGTGGTGAGCGCCGTTGGCCGCAACCTGCTGCCGACCGGGGACCAGCCCGGCGTGTACGTGGGCATGATTCAGACGGATGCCGCCGTCAATCCGGGGAACAGCGGCGGGCCGCTGGTCAACGCCCTCGGGGAAGTCGTGGGGGTCAACAGTTCGATCTTCTCCAACAGCGGCGGGTCGATCGGTATCGGGTTCGCCATTCCCATCGAGCGGGCGTTGCGGGTGGCGCGTGAACTGGAGCGGCACGGCACGGTGCGGCGGGCGTGGGTCGGGCTGGATGTCGCGGGCGCCGAGGAGCTGCGCGACTGGAAGAAGATCGGGGGACTTCGCGTCACGCGAGTCGCCGTCGGCGGGCCGGCCGAGCGCGGGGGACTCGCGCCGGGGGACGTGTTGGTGCGGGCCGACGGGCGGGAGCTGCGAACCTTCCTTGACTGGGAGGCGGTCAAGCTGGACGTGGGGCCGGGTGACACCCTCCGCCTCCGGGTGCGGCGTGGCGGCCGGGAGCACGCCGCCGTGCTCGCCGTCGAGGAACTCCCCACCTCGCGCGCGCCGCGCGTGGCTGCCCTCGGTGATCTCCAGCTGATCACCGTCACGCCCGCGGTGCAGCAGGAGCGGGGGCTCAGCCGCGCGCAAGGAGCGCTGATCGTTGCGATCGGGGAGGAAACCCGAGCCATCACCGGCCTCGCGGTGGGCGATGTGATCCTCCAGGTGAACCGCCTGCCGATCGAAACCGCCGAGGACGTGCGCCGCGCGCTCCGCACGGCGCAGGGACGCGGGGCCGTGCGGATCTACTTCGAGCGCGGGCAGCAGTTGGGCTACAGCGACTTCTACGTGCGATGAGCGATCCGAACACCTACCAGTCGGTCCTGGCGACGCGCTACGCCTCCCCGGCCATGACGCGCCTGTGGAGCCCGGGACAGCGGGCCCGCGTGTGGCGGCGGCTGTGGCTGGCCCTCGCCGAGGAACAGCGCCGGCTCGGGCTGGCGATCCCAGACGCGGCCTTGGGCGAGATGCGCGCGCACCTCGACGACGTGGACCTGGAGCAGGTGCGGACCCATGAACGCCGGCTGCGGCACGACGTCATGGCGCACATCCATGCATTTGGCGATCAAGCCCCGGCCGCACGGCCGTTCCTGCACCTGGGCGCCACGTCCGCGTTCGTCACGGACAACGCGGATCTGGTCGTGATGAAGGAAGCCCTCCGTCTCCTCGTGGGCCGGGTGCTCGCGGTGATCGCGGCGCTGCGGGACTTCGCCCTGCGATACCGCGCGCTGCCCACGGTGGCGTACACCCACTTTCAGCCCGCACAGCTCACCACCGTGGGGAAGCGCGCCGCCCTGTGGCTACAGGATTTCGCGCTGGACGCCGAAGCCCTGCATGACCTGGCCGGCGCCCTGCCCTTCCGCGGCTGCAAGGGCGCAACGGGGACACAGGCGTCGTTTCTCGAGTTGTTCAGCGGGGACCACGCCAAGGTGGTGGAGCTCGATCGTCGGGTGGCGGCGGCGTTCGGCTTCCGCCAGTCGCTC
>CAZVKD010000022.1:11861-16685 GCA_964627675.1 uncultured Gemmatimonadaceae bacterium | reverse complement strand
CTCAACGCATCGGTCAACTGCCTGGATCGGCACGTGCGAAACGCCCGCCGGAACAAGGTGGCGCTCTTGTGGGAGGGAGAGCCCGGGGACCGCCGCTCCATCTCGTACTGGGAGCTCTATCGGGAAGTCAGTCGTTGCGCCAACGCCTTGAGATCGCTGGGGATCAAGAAGGGCGACCGCGTGGCCATCTACATGCCCATGATCCCCGAGGTCGTGGTCGCGATGCTGGCCTGTGCGCGGGTCGGCGCCCCGCATTCGGTGGTCTTCGGCGGCTTCTCCGCGGAGGCGCTGCGCGACCGCATGAATGACGCTCAGGCCAAGGCGCTGATCACGGCCGACCTGGGCTACCGGCGCGGGCAGATCGTTCCCCTCAAGCGCAACGCGGACGAGGCGCTGAAGGGCGCGCCGTCGGTCAAGCACGTCGTCGTGGTGCGCCGCCACGCCGGTGAGGCAAGCGACGCTCATGCGCACATGCAGCCCGGACGGGATCACTGGTACCACGAATTGCTCGAGGACGCCTCGGCCGACTGCGCGCCCGAGGTGATGGACGCGGAGGACCTGCTCTTCATCCTCTACACGTCGGGAACGACCGGCAAGCCCAAGGGCATCGTCCACACGACCGGTGGTTATCTCACGCAGGCGCAGGCAACGACCCGCTGGGTGTTCGATCTCAAGGATGACGATGTCTTCTGGTGCACGGCGGACGTGGGCTGGGTCACGGGCCACAGCTATCTGGTGTACGGCCCGCTATCGCTCGGCGCCACGGCGGTGATGTACGAGGGCGCGCCCGATTGGCCCGACAAGGACCGATTCTGGCAGATCGTGGAGCGATACGGCGTCACCGTGTTCTACACGGCACCGACCGCCATTCGCGCGTTCATGAAGTGGGGCCGGGAATACCCGGCACGGCGGGACCTCTCGAGCCTCCGACTCCTGGGCACCGTGGGCGAGCCCATCAACCCCGAGGCGTGGATCTGGTACCACACCCACATCGGTCGAAAGCGGTGCCCCATCGTGGATACCTGGTGGCAGACCGAGACCGGCGGGATCATGATCACGCCGCTCCCCGGGGTGACCCGCACCAAGCCCGGCTCGGCCACGATCCCGTTCCCGGGCATCGAGCCCGTGCTCCTCGACGGCGAAGGAAAGCGGATTGATGTGGGCGGCGGCTTCCTGGGCATCCGGAGCCCGTGGCCAGGGATGCTCCGCACGATCTACGGGGACGACGAGCGGTATCGCCAAACGTACTGGACCAAGTGGCCGGGCATTTACTTCACGGGCGACGGCGCCAAGCGAGACAGGGATGGCTACTTCTGGATTCTCGGCCGCGTGGACGACGTCCTCAACGTGGCCGGACACCGGATCGGCACCATGGAGGTCGAGAGCGCGCTGGTGTCCCACGCCGCGGTGGCCGAAGCCGCGGTGGTGGGGAAGCCGCACGATCTCAAGGGCCAGGCCCTGGTGGCGTTCGTGATCCTGCGTGCCGGGGTGGACGCCGCCCCGGGACTGGTGGACGAGCTGAAACAACACGTGGTGGAGAAGATCGGCGCGATCGCGCGCCCCGACGACATTCACATCACGCCGGATCTCCCCAAGACCCGGAGCGGAAAGATCATGCGGCGGTTGCTCAAGGACATCGCGGGCGGTGGCACGCTGGGCGACGTGACGACGCTGGCCGATCCCGCCGTCGTGGCGGCGCTGAAGCAGAAGTACGAGGAGCAGGAGGGATAGCCCGGAGACGCGGGGGACGCCGCGGCCGGAGAGTCCAGGCTATCGCGCTGGCGCTCCTGCCGCGTCGGCCGTCCGGCCCGAGCGCAGCCCGCCCAGGCTCACCACGAAGATCCCCGTCACAATCACGGCCGACGCCACGCACCACCGGCACCACGCGTGGATCACGAAGGCCTCGAGGTACGTGAGGTAGACCGAGAACGCGACGCCGAGTCCGGACATCGCCACCAGCGCCACGGTCGGGGATTGCCGGCGCACCCACGGCGGCTGCAAGCCTGCCAGCGCGGTTCCCAGCAGCGCCAGATAGCCGCCCACCCCGTAGAATGCGACCGGAATGCCAAGGAGGTCGGCGTACGGGCTGGTCTGCACGGCCTCGCACCCCCCGCCCGTGCCGCAGGCGAGGGTACCGATGGCACCGACTTTCCAGAGCGACAGGTACGTCGCCACGATCAGCCCGAGCAGGGCCAGCGTGGCGGCGATCATTCGGTGGATCACCGCGTTGCCCGGGCCGCCACGCTGTCAATGATTCTGCGGAAGCGATCGTAGGGCAGGGCCTCGGCGACGCGCGTGTTGCCGATGATGAACGTGGGTGTGGAATTGACCCCGAGGTCCAGCCCTTCCTGCACCGAAGCCTCGATGCGAGCCCGGTGCCGGCCGCTCTCCATGCAGGCATCGTAGGTGGAAAGGTCGAGGCCGATGGCGCGCGCGTAGTCACGAAACGTGCGCGTGGCCGTCCCGGGACTCGCACCATACCAGCGCGCCTGGCCGAAGTACAGCTGGTCGTGCATGTCCCAGAACCGACTCTGCTCTCCGGCGCAGGCGGCCGCATGATGGGCGAGGCGGGACTTGTCGTGGGTGTCGAGCGGAAAATCCCGGAACCGCCAGCGGACGCGTCCCGTCGCGATGAGCCGTTGCCGCACATCGTGCATCGTGAGGACGGCGAACTGGCCACAGGCCGGGCATTGGAAATCCGCGTATTCGATGACCTCCACCGGGGCCGAGTCGCTGCCGAGCGCATAGCCGGGGAATGCCGCGGCCGCCGTCACCGCGCCCACCGGCAACGGCTCCGCCGCGGGCGGAGACTTGCTCCGGGCGGCGAGGAACAACCAGACCCCGCCCCCCGCGGCGATCGCTCCCAGCAGCGCGTAGAACGGCTTGAGCCCTAGCCCGCGCGCCATGGCTCAGCTCCCCCACCATCGTCATCCAGGATCGCCGCGTCGCGCTCCAGGGCTTCACGCACGATGCGCCGGCTCTCGGCTATGTCGGGCGTGTCGTACGTGGCCCGGACCTCGTAGTGGAACAACTCGCTGCGGGCGTCGCCCATCATCTTCATCAGCTCCGGGCCCGCCGCCAGGAGCTCGGAGTCTCGCTCGAGCTGCGTGATCCTCGCCGCGATGGCACGCAACAACGCGGCCAGTCTGGCGGCCCGCTCCGGGTCATATACCTGTTCGTTCATGGTTCCCTTTCCGCGCGCGCGGGCGCGACCGACCGGTCGCGCCGGTTCATCGGCCTGAACTTCATACCAAGTTAATGACCCGCGGAAGCGCGGGCGACTCGGTTTGCGCGATGCCTCGAGGCGCATTAGGTTACTCGCCGCTCGAAGGCCAGTCAGCGAGGAGACGGGATGGCAAAACGGAAGCCCGGCAAGCGAGAAGAGAGCGCGCCACGAATGTTCGAACAAGCTCGCGATGAGATGTACAGCCACATTCTGCGTTGCGGTGTGCTGGAGGCGGCGGCAGAGCAGCAGGCGGAGTGGTTCGACGACACGATGGAATACCTGGGCGAGCGCTACGAGGACCTCACCGACGACGAACTCCGGCAGCTGAGGCAGCTGGGCGAGCGTTACTGCAGGCCGATCATTCAGCGAACCACGCCCGTCGGGGCCGCGAAATAGGCCCGAGCGATCAACGATCCACCAAGCGCCCCCGCCGCGGGGCTTTTCTTCGAGCCCTAGCTGCGGCGCGACCGCCCGACGCGATAGCCCAGAACCACCCTGGCACCGCCCCCAACGCCGGCTTCCACGAACCACCCGCTCCCGGCTGCGGCTCGCGCATCCAGTCCCGCGAACGCGACGAAATAGCCGGCGACGTCGTCGTGGGGGCTCCTCGCGCCTCCGCCCCTGAGTTCCACCGCCGCGCCCAGGGCGCCGTAGAAGGTGGGCCCACGAGAGCGCCCCGGTGCGAGGTGGTAGCCCGCCCACAGCTCTGCCCGGAAGGCCGGCTCGCCGCCACGCGCGCCCAGAAGCGCGCTCGCGCCGGCGCCGGCGCCGAGCGCACTCCACCCTGCCACGCCCGGCCCCGCCCCCACGAAGACCTCGGGGGCCACCAGCGCCGCGCCCTGCAGGCGCCACTCCGAGCGACCCTGAGCCATGAGCGCGCTCAAGGGCGCCAGCAGGCACGCCGGGACCGTCCCGACGATCCTATTCCAGCGCGACGTCGTAGGTGACGGCGATGTCTGGGGCCAGCGTGTGCATCACGGAACAATACTTCTCCACGGAGAGCGTCACCGCCCGCTCCGCCTTGGCGCGATCGAGCCCATCGCCCGCCACCGTGAAGCGATAACGGATCGCCACGAAACGACGGGGTTCCTGCTCGCGCCGGGTTCCCTGAACGTCCACCGCCACCTTGCGGACCGCCACCCGTCCCTTGGTGAGGATCGAGACGACATCGGACGCCGAGCAGGCCGCCGCCGCCAGGAGCAGCAGCAGCGTCGGCGTGGGTCCGGTTTCACCCTCTCCGTCAATCTCGATGCTCGGCGTGAGGGGATCAACGCCCGCACCGCGGAAGCGGAGAGCGGATCCCGTCCATTCCAGATGCACGGCGCGCAGGCTTGATTGCATCAGGGACTCCGCCTGGTCGTGAGCCCGACGAAAAGCCGATGCCGGTCGAAGGCGTCTTCGGCGTGGTACTCCACCAGCCAGTTGAACGCGTCCTTCAGACGCAGCTCGAACCCGATGACCGCCTGGGCCCAGATGCCGGGGCAGCCTGGGACCCGATTGCACCACTGCCGACCCCACACCGCCAAGCCGCCTCCAAGGTACGGGACGGCGACCTCGCGATCGCCCGTGAAGCGAAACAACAGCTCGAGGCTCCCGAC
>CAZVKD010000022.1:0-11851 GCA_964627675.1 uncultured Gemmatimonadaceae bacterium | reverse complement strand
CGTGGTCGTGTCCGCCAGCCCGATCTCGAACGATGGACGCAGCCGGAGCCGGCTGGTGTGGACGTCACCGGCATCCAAGGCGAGCGACACGACCGGGTGGGTGCCACTGGTAAAGTCTATTCCCCCGCGCGCCGCGAACCCGAACAGGCCGAAGTGGAACTCGCCGGCGGCCGCATTGTCGGCGGGAGGCACGAACTCCTGCCCTCCCAGCCGCGCGGGCCCCAGCAGGGTTGCGCCCAGGATGACGCCCGGGATAACCCGCGCGATCAGTGCCGTCGGGCCGCCTGGACGTAATCGGCCACCGCGTACAGCGAGATGGCCGCCGTGGCCCATGCCAGCGGCCGCAACAGGTCCGAACCGGTCACGAACGCGAGCAGCGCGAGGATCTGGCATACGGTCACCGCCTTGCCGCCGGCACGCGCCGGGAGTGTGGTTGGGTGGCGCAAGACCACGCTCGTGAGGAAGGCCACAAACGCCACGATGTCGCGGAGCAGCACCCCGAGAAACTCGAGCAGGGGCAGCCGTCCGCTGGCGTACACGATCGCGAACGTGGTAACCATGAACAGCTTGTCACAGACGGGATCCAGCACGACGCCGATTCGGGAGCCGCCCAGGCGCCGGGCCCAGATACCATCGGCCACGTCGCTGGCGGCCGCGGCCAACACCACCGCCAGCCGAAGGCTGGCATCATCCGCCAGCACGAACGCCACGGCCAGCGGAACTCGAAGCGCCGTAAGCAGATCCGGCGGCGTGACCAGCGGTCTTGCTTGCCCGACCTCCGAGGTACCTATACCTTGCACTTGGCAGACCGGGAGTTCGCGTGGACCTTCAACTGCTCAAGAAAGCCGCCATCTTCGCCGACCTCGACGAGGATGAACTTGCCCGGGTGGCCGAGGTCTGCAAGGAACAGAAGTTCAAGTTCGGCCAGACGATCTTCAAAGAAGGCGAGCCCGGCAACCGGCTGTACATCCTGTCCGAGGGCGACGTGCGTATCTCGCGCGTGGTGCCAGGATCGGGAGAGGAAGCGCTCACGGTCCTGAAGCCCGGCGCCTGCTTCGGCGAAATGGCGGTGTTCGATCGGTCGGAGCGGTCCACCGACGCCATCGCCAACACCGACTGCACGTTGATCACGATCACGCGGTCGGACTTCGAGATGCTGCTCGATTTCAATCGGGACATCGCCTACAAGGTGCTGTGGTCGGTGGTGCGGCTCCTGAGCGAGCGGCTGCGGGTCACCAACGACAACCTGCGCTCGTTCCTCGCGATGTCCATGTTCTGAGCCAACCCGTCTTGTCACCGCGACAAAGTACGCCGGCCCATTCCGCGTTTCAACGGCTCGTTTCCACGCCTCGCACCACGTACTCCGCTGCCTGATCCACCCGGAAGATCGCGCGCGCCGCGCCGGTGACCTCGGTGGCGTCCACCGAGCGAAGCCGGTCTGGGACCGCGCCGAGGTCCTCCGCGGCGCCGTGGACGTGTGCTTCAACGATCTCGGCGGCCCAGGCCGCCGCATGTTGGCGCCGAATCTGGACCAGGCCAGCCGCGTAGTTCCGGGCTCGGGCCAACTCGAGCGCCGACAGGTGCTCTTCCCCGGCGCGGCCGAGCTCCTCCAACATGCCGGCTCGCGCCTCCGCCTCTCGCTCGGGTGAGGTGGCGATGTAGGTGAGCACGGCGCCCGCGCGCCGCCGAAGCCAGGGCAGTGCCGCCACGGTGTAGGCCAGCGAGCGCTGGTCTCGGAGTACGCGGAACAGGCGACCCGCGAGACCGGCCAGGTGGGCACACAGCACCTCGATCGCGAGCCGCTGCGGTGCACCAAAGGGCGGGGCGGGGAATGCCATGGCCAGCGCCGTCTGCGCCTTGTCGCGCTCCTCCTGGCCCTGCGCCGCGCGCCAGCCGGGCGTCTCGGTCTTTCGACCCGTCGCACTGCGCCCGGCGCTGCCGGGCCACGCCCGTTCCAGCGCGGAGAGGAGTTCCTGCTCCGGAAGGTCCCCGCAGGCAACGAACACGGCCCGCGCCTCACGCAACCGGCGGGCGTGTTCGGCCAGGACGTCAACCCGCAGGCGCCGCACGCCCTCCGGGTCCCCCAGCGCGGGGAGCCCGTACTGATGGCCCTCGAAGGCCTGCCGCAATGCCGCCTGGAGCGGATGGCCGAACATGTCGTCGCGCGCGCGGGCCGCATCGCCGGCGAGCAGCTCGCGCTCCACGACGAGGTCCGGCTCCGAGAGATGGGGTTCCCGCGCGATCGTGACCAACAACCGGGCGGCGGAAGCGGTGGCTGCGGAGGGAACCGTCAAACTGAACCCGGCAGCCTCGGTCCCGATCGAGGCGGACACCGCGCCGCCGAGCGTCTCGGCGGCCACCGCGAGCCGCTCCGCGCTCATGCCGCCGGCGCCGCGCAAGGCGGCGCGCATCAACCAGGCGGTGAGCCCCGCGGTCTCCTCGGTCTCGTGGTCCCGCAGGCCGAGGGCCCACAACGAGAGCGAGACGAGACCCGCGCCCGGCCGCGCGCACACCAGGAAGTCGGCCCCGTCTCCCTGGACGCAGGCGACGTCGCCCCACCGCCGGCGTTTCTGTCGCCGCGTGCTCGGAAGCGTCGCCCTGCGCTCCCCAAGCGGCGAGCGCTGATCATCCACCGCGGCCGCCGGGCGCTCAGCCGGAGGGAGCGGCCAGTCATCGTCGCCCAGGCCCGCCTCGCGGGGCTGGGCCACGTACGCCACGCAGCAGCTCGCCGCGCGCGGCAGGTGGTCGCTCGCCACCCGAGCCATGTCCTCGGCGCTCACGCGAAGCCTGCGCTCCAGCATGTCGTCGGCCAGCCGATAGTCCCCCAAGGCCTCGAACTCGCAGAGCAGGGCCGCTCGCCCATCCATGGACTCGATCTGCCGGGCCCGATGCGCCGCGAGCAGGGCCCTGGCCCGCTCCATCTCCGAGGCGCCGGGCGGCTGCTCCTCCGCGCGCGTCGCCGTGTCCAGCGCGCGCGCAATGGCCTCCCTCACGCGCGACGGATCGCACTCCAGCGTAATCTCGAATACCCCGACCTCCGTAGGCGTGTAATGCGAGGCGTGCACCGCGCTCGCCAGCCCCGGGCCGCGCACCTCGCGCCACAGCCGCGACCCGCGGCCCGAACCAAGAATCACAGCCAGAACATCGAGCGCGGGCGCGTCCGGGTGGAGCGGGTCCACCGTGCGCCAGCCGATTGACGCGAAGGGCCTTGTGACGTCGCCCGAGAGGACACTGAGGCTGGCCGCGCGCGCGGCGGGCTCACGCGGACCCGCATCAATTGGGGTCGAGATCCGCCGCCACCGGCCGTAGCGCTGCTCGATCAGGTGGAGCGCCGCCTCAGGATCAATCCTGCCCGCAACCCCGAGAATGGTTCGATCGGGCCGATAGCGCGATTCGTAGTACGCTCGCACGTCGTCGGGGGTGAGCGCCCGCAATGCCACTTGGCTGCCGATGCGCCAGCGTCTCATGCGATGCACCCGGAACAGCAGCTGGTAGAGCGTCTCCGTGGTCATTGCCCGCGGGTTATCGAGTTTGCGCCTGGCCTCCTGAACTATGACCTCGATTTCTCGGGCCAGCTCCGCAGGGTCGAGGGCGCAGTCGGTCAGCGCGTCCGCCTGGATATCCAGTGCCCGGGCGAGCGCCTCGGGCGCCGCCGGCAGCACCGTGAAATAGACGGTTTTGTCGTACGTGGTCGAGGCGTTCAGGTACCCGCCGAGGAGCTGGGTCTCGCGCGCGATCTGCCCCGGGCCCCGGCGGCCGGTGCCCTTGAAGAACATGTGTTCCAACACATGGGCAATGCCGGCCCAGTGGTCCGGCTCGTCGAAGTAGCCCGCCCGCACATGCGTGACCACCGCGACGACCTCAGCCGAGGGTACGGACTGCAAGAGGACGGTGAGTCCGTTGGAGAAGACGTGCCGCGAGACAGATTGGGTGATACGCACGGGGGGAATGCTACGGCGAAGGGCCGAACGGCGGGTCGGCGAGTCCGCGCCCCCGAGGCCCGCCTACCCCAGGATCTTCAGCAGGCCCGCAACCGCGCTCCCTTTCACGAAGGCTTCCGCGTCGGTGGGGGGAATCACGACGCCGGTCTCGAGGCGGCTTCTGCGCGAAACCTTGTGCATGTAGTCCTCCAGCGACACGGAGGCCCAATCCCGATCGTCCATTTTCATCTGGAGGACGATCTCTTCCCAGGTCCCGCTGTAGGTGACGCCCTTGCTCGTGCGTACCCGATGCGTCTCGCGATCGGCGCGCCGCTGCATACCCTGGAGGTCCACCAGCAGCGTGCCGAACAGCTCGAGTTGATTGGGGTCGCGCACGGTGCCGTCGGGTTGCGTCCCCTCGACCTCGGCGAGCAGCCGGTCAACGTGATCCTCCTCCGCCGCGAGCTCCGCCAATCGCTCGTGCCACGGCGCCAGCTCGGGATCGCCGGGGCGGAGCCGGTAGATGGACTTCTTGAGCTCGATGATCCGCCAGATGGCCAGCTCATCCGCATGGTCCTGCGGTTCGGTTTGCTCCAGGTGCAGCAGGGCGGCGTCGTACTCGCCGCGGTCGTACAGCAGGTTGCCGAGGTAGATCCGCGCTTCGGTGTGCGACGCCTCGAGGTCCAGCGAGCGCCGCAGCCAGTAGAGCGCCGACTCCTCGTCGCCACCACGGTGCGCGGCGTAGCCCACGCACGCCGCGGCCTCCGAGGAGTCAATGTGATGGAGCGCCGCCGTCTGGAAGAACGTCCGCGCGTCTGCGAACATGCCTTCGCGAAAGAGGGCGCGCCCCATCTGAATCACGAGATCGTGATCCTCGCGAAACCCGAGATCCAGGGCCTGCTCGAAGCATCGCAGCCCGGCCTCGCGCTCGCCCAGCTTCAACAGCGTTTCACCCAGCCCGGCGAGGGCATCCTCGTGCTCCGGCTGCAGGCCGAGCGCTTTCTCGAAGGCGCGCCGCGCCCAGGCGTACTCCTCGCGCGCCAGCCGGGCGTAGCCCAGGCCCACATGGAGGTCCGGCGCGAAGGGAAAGATCTCCAGGCCTTCGCGGAGGACGGTGACGGCCTCATCGTATTCTGCCTGGTTGTAGAGCTGATGTGCGCGTTCGCTGTAGTCCTCGGAACTGGGGAAGGGATCCGACATCTGCCGGACTTCCTCGGTGGAGGTCGCGCAACGATAAAACGCAAGTCGGTTTCACACAAGCGGTTGCCGACCCCGGAAGGCGCCACTACTTTGCGCGCCGTGTCGTCGCCACAGCCGGTTCCGGAGGGAAGTGTCACCTCGCCGCAGGGGTTTCTCGCCGCGGCGGTGCACGCCGGGCTGAAGGACGACGGGACGCCGGATCTGGCGTTGCTCGTCAGTCAACATCCCTGTTCCGCCGCCGGCGTATTCACGCAAAACCGGGTCCGCGCCGCCCCCGTGATCTACGACGAAGCCGTGTTGAACGAGCGACCCGGACGCCTCCGCGGCGTGGTGATGAACGCCCGCGTCGCGAATGCGTGCACGGGGGAATCGGGTCTCGCGGCCGCGGCCGACATGGCCCGCAGCGCCGAGGCGGCGCTGAGCCTGCCGTCCCGCTCCCTGTTGGTCCTCTCCACCGGCGTGATCGGCGTCCCGCTGCCGTTGGAGAAGATCACGGCGGGGATCGCGGCAGCTGCGCCGCGTCTCGCGGCAGACGGCGGCGCAGCAGCCGCGCGGGCCATCATGACCACCGACACGCGCCCCAAGCACCTGGCCGTGCGCGTGGCCACGGGGTCGGGCGCATTCACCGTGGGTGGAATCGCCAAGGGCGCGGGCATGATTCATCCCAACATGGCCACCATGCTCGCGGTCATCACCACCGATGCGGCCGTGGACGTCGCCACGTTGCGGGAGGTCCTGCGCCGCGTCACCGACCGCACGTTCAACGCCATCACCGTGGACGGCGACACGAGCACCAACGACACCGTGCTCCTGCTCGCCAACGGCGCCAGCGGTGTGACCCTGGCACGGGACCACGAGGCCGGGCGGGCGTTCGAGGGAGCCGTGCTCCACGTGGCACGCGAGCTCGCGCTGTCAATCGTGCGGGATGGTGAAGGGGCCACCCGGTTCGTCGAAGTCATCATCAGCGGGGCGTCCACCGAGGGGCTGGCCCGCGAGGTGGGGCGCGCCATCGGACGCAGCTCCCTGGTGAAGACAGCGGTGGCCGGCGGCGACCCCAACTGGGGACGCATCCTCGCGGCCGCCGGTGCCGCAGGTTTCCCGATCGTCCCGGAGCGCTTGCGGCTCGCTGTCCGCCGGCGCGGGGCGAATGACGCGCCACAGGATGATTGGATCGTGCTCGCCGCGGGCGGCGCGGCAGCCGCCTACGACGAAGCCGCCGCGCGGCGGGTCTTCGAGGGTCCCGAGATCAGCATCTGGCTGGACCTCGGCATGGGGGGGGCCGAGGCCACGGTGTGGACGTGCGACCTATCGGAGCAGTACATCAGGATCAACGCGCACTACAGGTCATGAACGCAGCGCGCGACCGCCTAATCCGTCGTCGGCGGTGCGCAGCCGAGCAACAACCGCCGAGCGGCGGGTGCCGCGCAGTGAGCCGTGCGGCCGTGCGCCCTGTCCGCGCCGACGGCCCCTGAAGGGCCACTGCTTACTGCTGGCGGCTTATCACTCCCTGGCCCGCCCTCCTCAGCGCCGCCGGCGCGCCGGCGGCGCTGGCTCGGGCGTGTTCTGCGACAGCTGCAGGGCCCAGATCTTCCAACTGTTATCGCCAGGCTCCTTGGTCCACACCGCCGTGCCCTGACCCGCATAGACCGTTCGAACGTCGAGCGTGTCGGTCACGTCAGCCGTGTACCCAAACGTGGTGAGCCCGAGACGCCGGGTAATCACATCCGCCGTCACGGTCTGCACGGCGAGGCTGATGGTCTTGGTGCGGGCGGCAAACTCCTCCTGCGCCTGGCGTTCTTGCGCCCATCCGCGCGTACGCCGGCCACTGGGCCGGGCCACGGTGACTTCCGGCCCCTGGTAGTACAACCCCGACAGGGAGTCGACATTCTTGGCGTTCATGGCCCGCTCCCATTGGCGGAGGCGGTCCTGGAGCGCCTGTTCCTCCATCGTCCGGTCTTGCAGGGAGAGCTGGTCGGTCGGGGCAGCGCACGCCCCGAGTACCGCCGCTCCCACCACTGGAATCAGCCTCGACCACCGCATGGTTCCCTCACAGGTCGCGTGACCGGGGGTGAAAGCTAGGCCCCCTTCGCTCACCGTCAATGCGGCGCGCCCGCTCGCACCCTCCGCCGCCGTTCGGCCCTACTCCTCGTCGTGCCTCACCCGACAACAGCCCAGCGACAAGCAGGACACCCAGAGGTGGTCGCCCGCCGGGTCGAACATCCAGCGGGCTTCGGGAAACGCCCGGTTGTTTCCCGGGTGCAGCGCCACGCGCACGGCCCGTCGTTCGATTCGGAAAATGGATGGCAGCCCGGAACATGAGCGCGCGCGCCGTGAGTGTGGCCGCTTGATACCGATCCATCCCTACGTAGCTGACTCCGGGCGGCAACCCCGGTCTGGCGCAGCCCGCCATGGCCGGGAGGGATCACGGGCGCCACGATGCGTCCTGATTGGAGCGTCGCCGCACCGCCAGCAGGCTGGTGATCGGCGAGCCAAGCGCTCGACTCCCGGACGACCGGCTCACGCCGACGTCCTAACAGCGGTAACATTGCCGTCGCCCCGCGGGCGCAGGAGCAAGCGCCGCGGATGCTGCAACGACCCGACGACCGCAGACAGGAGTCATGGCCCATGCCGCGCCTAGTCCAATTCTCGCTGCTCGCGGCGCTTGTCCCCGCGCTCGCCCCCGCTCAGCAAGGAGGGGCCGCGAACCCGCCGATCGCGTTCATCGGCGTCAACGTCGTGCCGATGGATGGCGAGCGCGTGCTGGAGAACCAAACCGTCCTGATCCGCGAGGGACGCATCGCCGCGCTGGGCCCGGCCGCGAGCACGCCGGCTCCGCCAAACGCGCAACGCATCGCCGGCGCGGGACGCTATCTCATCCCCGGCCTGGCCGAGATGCACGCGCACATCCCGCCGCCCGACTCGGACGGGCGCACGAGCTACGCCGAGGAAGTGCTCTTTCTCTACGTCGCGCACGGCGTGACCACGATTCGCGGCATGCTGGGACATCCCGCGCACCTCGATCTCCGCCGGCGGGTGGAATCGGGCAGCGTGCTCGGGCCCCGTATCTGGACGTCGGGACCCTCCGCGAACGGGAACACGGCCACGACGGCCGCACGGGGCGATTCCATCGCCCGGGCGAACAAGGCCATCGGCTATGATTTCATCAAGATCCACCCCGGCGTGACGCGCGCCGCATTCGACGCCCTGGACGCGGCCGCGGATCAGGTGGGCATCCCCTTTGCCGGCCACGTGCCGCAGGATGTGGGGCTTTTGCGGGCGCTCGAGGCCCGCTACGCCTCCATTGACCACCTGGATGGCTACATGGACGTCCTGCTCAGGGACGGCGCACCGGTGGATCGCTCGGCGGGCGGCTGGTTCGGCGCCAACTGGGCGATGAGCGCGGACGAGGGGAAGATCCCGGCTATCGCGCGCGCCACGCGAGAGGCGGGCGTGTGGAACGTCCCGACCCAAACGCTCATGGAAAGCTACGCCAGCGATGAAACCGCAGCGTCCATGGCCGCGCGCCCAGACCTGCGTTACATGCCGCCGCGCACGCGCGCCGCCTGGCGCAACTGGAAGGAGCAGGCCATCCGACAGGGGCCGCCACCCGCGACCATGCGCCGTTTCATCGAAGTCCGCCGGACGCTTATCAAGGCGCTCCACGACGCAGGGGCCGGGCTCCTACTCGGCTCGGACGCCCCGCAAGTGTGGAACGTGCCAGGCGCCTCGGTACACCAGGAGCTCGAAGCGGTTGTACGGGCCGGGCTGACGCCTTACCAGGCGCTGGAGACCGGCACCCTCAATGTCGCCCGGTTCTTCGGCGTGGACGATCGGGCCGGCACCATCGCCGCCGGAAAGCAGGCCGACCTGGTGCTGCTCGATGGCAACCCGCTCGCCGATATTCGCAACACCAGCCGCCAAGCCGGGGTCATGATTCGCGGCCGCTGGATACCGCGCGAGGAGATCGTCGCGCGGCTGGAACGAATCGCCGCGCAGTATCGCGAACCGTGAGCGAGGAGCGAGTCCGGCTGGACCGGTGGCTTTGGGCTGCTCGGTTCTTTAAGACACGAGCCATGGCTCACCACGCGGTGGAGGGGGGCAAGGTGCGCCTGAACGGCGAGCGGCCCAAGCCGAGCAAGCTGGTCGGGCCGGGGGACGAGGTTCGGATCCGCAAAGGGGGCGTGGAGTTCCGCGTCACCGTTCGGGCGCTGTCCCAGCAACGCGGGCCGGCAGCCGTGGCGCGGGGCCTGTACGAGGAGGATCCCCTGTCCGTCCTCGCGCGGCAGCGGTTGGCGGCGCAGACCAGAGCCAGGCCGACGCCGGTTTATGAAGGGAAGGGACGGCCCACCAAGCGCGACCGCCGGCGTCTCGACGCATGGGAGCCCGAACCCGCGGCGGACTGACATTCACGCCGCTTTCACGACCACTTCACCGCCTCGAAGGTACCGTGGGGTTGGACCATCGGGACGTGGTCCTGCGGATGCGCCCCTGGGGGGAGGGGCCGGCAATCAAGCCGCTGAGACCGTCCTCAGGGATCCAGGCTGTCGGAGCCGGGAGCGAAGTGACGGGGGTCGTAACGACGCCAGGCACGGCAGTGCAGTCGAGATCCCAGCGTGCGCCAACCCCACGCTGGCAACGGTCTCGGAACAAATATCCCCCCACGCCCCCGACGTGATCGCGAACGCCGGGGGCGTGTTTGTTTCGCACCCCCTGCACGCCGGGCCCGCGGCGGTCTAGCGCCTCACGTGCTCCCGGCGGACCTCCTGCGCGTGCGGAGACCCGAGGAGCGCGAGAGCCAGTTCCGTTTCCTGGGCGAGCATCTCCAGGACGCGGCGCACGCCGGCTTCCCCTGCAACGGCGAGTCCGTACAGATAGGGCCGGCCGATCAGGACCGCGCGGGCGCCCAACGCGAGCGCCTTCACGACGTCGGTGCCGCGTCGCACCCCACCATCCAGCAGCACGTCCGTCCGGCCCGCCACGGCATCGGCGATCCCGGCCAGCACGTCAATCGTTGCGGGCACCGTGTCGAGCTGCCGCGCCCCGTGATTCGAGACCACGATCCCGTTTACGCCCCGCTCGACGGCGAGCAACGCGTCCGCCGCCGTGAGAATCCCCTTGAGCACGACCGGAAGTCGGGTCCTGGATCGCAGCCAGTCCACGGCGTCCCAGGTAAGCGAGGGGTCCACCAGCTGATGGATGTACTCCGCAAAGGCTTTAGCCGGTTCTTGCGGTGCGACCGATGACAGATCAATCAGCCCGTCGAAATTGCGCGGCCACACGGCAGGCGGCAGCTGGAACTCGGTCCGGAGGTCTCGTTCGCGGCGGCCGACGCGCGGGAGATCGACCGTGAGGCAGATCGCCGCGTAGCCGGCCGCCTCCGCGCGCTGCACCAATCGCTCGGTCACCGAGCGATCCCGGTAGCAGTACAGCTGAAACCACTTGGGGCCGGGGGCCGCCGCCGCGATGTCCTCCTTGGGGTACGCGGACATGGTGCTCGCCACCATGACCGTGCCGGCGGCGGCCGCCGCCCGGGCGACCGCTAGCTCCCCTTCAGCATGGACCAACGACTGGAAGGCGGTCGGCGCGAGCAGCAGGGGCGTTGCGACGCGCGTGCCCAACAGGGAGACGGAGAGATCCACGGTTGCAACGTCCACGAGCACGCGCGGCAAGAGCTGCAGCCGCTGAAACGCGGCCTCGTTCTCCCGCAGCGTGATCTCATCGCCCGCGCCGCCGGCCACATAGCCCCAGACGCTGGGGCTCAGGCACTCGCGCGCGAGCATCTCGTAATCCCGCAGGTTCATCGGCGTCACGGGCATGGCTGGTCGTTCCGCTGGGCCATCGCGAGACGGTCGCCCCGTCACAAGAGGACGGAGCGTGTATACCAGCCGCGTGGCAACGCCGTCAAGCCAAGGGTATTATGGCGCGCCATGAGACAGGCCGTCCCCCCGCTTCAGCGCGCCGATCTGCCCGCACGGGCCACGGCTTTCTGGCGACTCACTGGTCCCGGCGCCGTGCTCGTGGGCCTCTCGATCGGCGCCGGGGAGATCGTGATCTGGCCCCGCATTACGGCGCAGTACGGCCCGTCACTCGTGTGGGCGGCCGTACTCGGCGTATTCCTCCAGCTCTGGGTCAATGTCGAGATCGGACGCTGGGCGATCGCGACCGGCGAGAGCGTCTATTCCGGCTTCGCCCGTATGTGGTGGGGTTTTGCCCCCGCGTTCGTGTGCTTCAATCTCGCGGGCTACCTGCTGCCGGGCTGGGCGCGCACGTCGGGCCTTGCGCTGAAGGCTCTACTGCTGGGACCGGACCATCGGAGCCCGGATTGGCTGTGGACGGCCATCACGTTTGCCGCCGTGGCCGGCATCTTGTTCGGGCCGCGCCGCATCTACCGGGCTGTGGAGCGCGTCATCGGCGTGATGATCCTGGTGATCGTCGTGGGACTCCTCATCGTCTCAGCCCGGGTCGCCACGGGCGACACGATTCTCGCGCTCGCGCGTGGCGCCGTGAACTTCGGCCATCTCGAACGGAACCTCCCCGTACAGGAGTTTTTCGGAGCCATGGTGTTCGCCGGCGCGGGCGGCTGCGCCAACCTGTTCTACGCGTTCTATCTCCGAGACAAGGGCATCGGCATGGGCGGCCGCATGCCCGAGTTGCTCAACCCGTTCCGAGAGCCGGGCGCGGGCGTGGCCGGGCAAACCGGATACACCTTCCCGCAGACGGACGAGAACCTG
>CAZVKD010000021.1:0-17283 GCA_964627675.1 uncultured Gemmatimonadaceae bacterium | reverse complement strand
CCGTCCGCCGTCTCGAACTCGATGGTCACGCTGGCGAAGTCCTCGGCCGGTGCCTGTCGGTAGTCCACCATGCCGCCGGTCGTCTCCGCCAGGCGGGCCGCGTACTCGGGCCGCGTCCACTTCAGGCTGGCGATCTGGCCGGTGATGCGGACCGGCGTCACGGTCGAGAGCGGCTTGCCCGGCGCGGTCAGCAGGTACCAGACGACCATGGCCGAGTGGCACATCATGTCGTTGAGCACGCCGCCGCCCTGGAGCGTGCCCTGCCAGAACCACGGCATGTGGGGGCCGCTGTGCTCCTCGGCGGCACGCGCGAGATACGGGCGGCCGGTGAGCGAAGCGCCGCGCGCCCAGACGATCGAGCGACCCTGTGTCACTGCGGGAGCGAAGACCTGGTTCTCGAGATACCCGTGGTTCAGCCCCACGCTCCGCGCCAGTCTCAGAATCTGCTTCGCTTCGCGCACGTTGCGCGCGAGCGGCTTTTCGCAGGCGAGCCCTTTGAGCTGTCGTTTGTGACGCCGCACCGCGTCCACGATCTCCTCGACGTTGGCCACTCGCGCGTGGTTGGGCCCGCACAGCCACAGTGCGTGGATGGCGGGATCGGCGACCATCTCGGTGATCGAGGCGTACGGCTTGGCGTCACCCACCGCGAGGCGCTGCGCCAGGGCTGCGGCATCGGCGGCGTGCGCGGCGTTGGGACTCCACACGCCGCGGATGTCGGCGTCCCGCACACCGACCCAGCCCTGCATGTGAAACCGGGCGTTGAATCCCGACCCGATGAATCCCACGCCCAGTCGGTCGGGCGGCGCGAGGACGCGGAGGGCCGGGGCTGGTCGGGTCGCCCGCCGTCGCCCGCCATCACCCGGCATCGCCCGCTTTGCGCCCCGTCGGGTCGTGCCTCGCCGCGTCGCTGTTCGGCCCTCCTCGCCCGTCGTGGTCCCTCCTCGCCCCCTATTCATAGCGCACACCCAGCTTCCCGAGCTGCTCCTCCGGGCATCCATTCCAATCCGGCACGGCCGTGTTGCCGATGTAGCGGAGATCCTCGACGCCGATGCTGCTGGACCAGAAGCCGCTCGCCGTGAGGTCGCGAAAACCGTTGAAGAAGGCGACCCCGTGACTGAGGTCCGGACGCGCCTGCGCGGGCCACGCGATGTCCTCCAGCACCGCGCGCCGCTCGGTTTCGCTCGAAGCCGCGAAGCTCGGCGTGCCGAACCGCTCGCGACACTCCGCGTCGAGCCACGCGAGTCCGCCCCGCATGGCCGTCTGGCGGGCGGGCGAGTCGGTCATGATGAAATCCATGAACTCGGGAACGCCGGCCTCGGTGGCGCTCCCCGATCGCTCGTCCGCGGGGATGATGAGATCCACCAGCAGGCGGACGGTCTCCCACTCGTGAGCGGTGAAGAACCTGGGCTGGTACCGCTGCCCGCGGCGGCGGAAGTCGGCGAGCGCGCGCGCGGCCCGTACCACGTCGAGCGGGGTGAAGTCGAGTGCGACCGCGAGGGGAACCGCGGCGGCGATCATCCGGGTTGCCTCGCGCCGATCCATGAGGCGAGCGTCATCGGTCATCCGGGAGCCGTCGCCCGATGGCCTGTCTCGAACGACGGCAGGGGGATTGGACCGTACGCTGTCAGATTCTGCCATGGCGCCGCTGCTCCACGATGTAGTCGCTGGTTCTCCACGCCAGGGCCAAAATGGTCCACGTGGGGTTCTTGTCAGCCTGTGAAACGAACGGCCCACCGTCCACCACGAACAGGTTCTTCACCTCATGCGCCTGGCAGTTGCGGTTCAGGACCGACGTGCTCGCGTCGTTTCCCATTCGCGTGACACCGAGTTCGTGAATGATGCGGCCACCCAGCGCGATACCGTATCCCTGCTCGGCCGTGGGCATGGCGCCGAGCGGCTGGCCGCCCATCTCCGCGATGATCGCGCGAAACGTCTCCTGCATGTGCTTCACCTGGCGGTACTCGTAGTCGCTCCACTTCCAATGGAACCGCAGCACCGGAATGCCCCATTCATCCACGGTGTGGGGGTCCAGGTCGCAGTAGGACTCTGCGTTCGGCACCATCTCGCCGCGGCCGGCGAAGTTCACCACCGCGCCGTAATAGCGGCGATACAGGTCCTTGAGCTGCTTGCCGTATCCGCCGCCACCGGGATAACGATGGATCCCGCCCATGAAGCCGGCCCCCGGCACTCGGCGACCACCGGAAATCTCGATGTGGTAGCCCCGTGGGAAGTCGAGCTTCTGGTTGTCCAGCCACCAGGGCATGTAGAGGTGCCCACCGCCCGAGCCGTCTTCGTTGTGCGGCACGCCGTCCATCAGGGCCGGGATGAAGCCCTGGACGTCCGTCCCCGTGGTGTCCGTGAGGTATTTCCCAAGGACGCCGCTCGAGTTGGCGAGGCCCTGAGGAAAGCGGGACGACGTCGAGTTGAAGAGGATGCGTGCCGACTCGCAGGCGGAGGCGGCGAGCACCACGATGCGGGCTCGAACCCGCGCTTCTCCTCCCGTGTTCTTGTCTATGTAAATGGCGCCGGTGGCGAGTCCGGCCTCATCCGTCGTAACCTCGCGAACCATGGCATTAGTGATCAAGCTGAGACGACCGGTCGCCATGGCGGGGAAGATCAGCACGTTGGGCGACGAGAAATTCGAATTGGTGCTGCATCCCCGATTGCACTGTCCGCAGTAGTGACACGGGGGCCGGCCGTTCAGCGGCCGAGTGAGGATGGAGAGCCGCGCCGGCACGCAGGGAATCCGCAGGCGATCGCAGGCGCGCCGGATAAGCAGCTCGTAGCACCGGGGCCGCGGCGGCGGTTGGAAGATGCCGTCGGGCTCGTTCGGCAGGTCAATGTGGCTGCCGAAGATCCCGATCAGGCGGTCAACCCGATCGTAGTACGGTTTGAGGTCGTCATAGGTGATGGGCCAGTCGTCGCCCAGCCCGTCGAGGCTCTTGCGGCGGAAATCATCCGGTCCCCAGCGCAGCGAGATCCGGCCCCAGTGGTTGGTGCGGCCGCCCAGCATGCGCACGCGAAACCAGTCGAACTGCTGCCCGGGCGCCACGGTGTACGGCTCACCGGGCAAGGACCAGCCGCCCAGGCCGGCGTCGAACTCGCCGAAATGCCGCGCGTCGGTCGCCGCACCGCGCCGGGGTGTCTCGTAGGGCCAGGTGAACATCGCCGAATCCTTGGCGTTGTCCCACATGGGCCCGGCCTCGAGCAGGACGACGTCCGCTCCGGCTTGCGTGAGGACATGCGCGGCCATGCCACCGCCCGCCCCGGAACCCACGATACAGACGTCGTAGAGCCGGTCCTGGGTGACGGACGAGCATCGAGTTGTCCAGAGGCCTGTGCTGATCATTGCATCCGATTCCCGTATCGCTGGTCGCCTGGTGGCGTCGCGGCTCGGGCGGACGCCGCGGCGAACCGCGGAGCCGCGAGGGAGTCGAATCACGCCACGTGCCGATCGAGCACGGAGCGCACGGTGCTCAAGACGTCGTGTATCTCCGCCGGCTTTTCGAGGAACGCTACGATCTTGCCGGGAAACCCCGCCCACGAAACCGGTCGCTGCACGTACCCTGACATGTACACGACGCGGAGGTCAGGATCGAACCCAACGAGGTGGTCAACCAGCGTGAGGCCGCTCATCTCCGGCATCATGACGTCCGTGATCAGAACGTGCGGCCGCTCGCCACCTTCGTACCGGCGAATGACGTCAATGGGATCGTCGGACTGTTCGACCCGGTACCCGGCGCGCTGGAGCACCCGAACCACGGCGCGCGCGGCGTCGGGATCGTCGTCCACGACCAGGATCGCTTCCCCGCGGGCGCCGGCGTCTCTCGCCGCGGCCGCCGCCGGCACCGGCGCGCGGGTGGGGGCGGGAGGCTTGAGGGGCGGGCCGGCCCGCCCGGCGGCCACCACACGGTTGCGCCCGGCCGCCTTGGCCGCGTACAGAGCCCGGTCGGCGGCCGCGATGAGCAATTCCCACGATCCCATGCCGTCCTGGTAGGAGGCGACGCCGGCGCTCGCGGTGACCTGGCCGAAGGAGAACTGATGCTGGGCCAGGTCACGCCGGACACGCTCGGCGAATACGATGGCTTCCTCCACGTGCGCGTCCGCCAGGACGGAGATGAACTCCTCACCTCCGAAACGGGCGGAAAGATCCATGCGGCGCGTGTTTCGCACCAGCACGCTGGCGAACACCCGCAACGCCTCGTCGCCCGCGTCGTGTCCGTGCTTGTCGTTCACCTGCTTGAAGTGGTCGAGATCGAACAGGACCACGGCGAGCGCGCGGCCGCGCACCGCGCCCCCGAACTGCGTGCTCAGGACCGTTTCGGCGTGGCGGCGGTTGGGGATCCTGGTGAGCGCATCGGTGAGCGCCATGGACTCCGCCGCCTGCCGCTCGCGATGGAGGATCTCCGCGAACACCGCGACGCCGATGCAGATCCCGACGTACGCGGCGATCACGGCGAGGAGCCACGCCCAATTCGGACTGGGAGCGCCGAGCGCCAGCACCGTGGCCTGCGTGAGCGAGAGCACCGCCATGCCCGCGGCAAGCGCAACGGCCACGCCTTTGAGGCCGCGGTAGTACGCCAGCAGAAAGGCCGGGACCAGCGCCGTCATCCAGACCAACACGCCCTGCTCTTCCTGCACCGTCTCAGTGAAGGCGAAAACGCCAACGACCGGCACGGCGAGAGCCGCGAGCGACATGATGAGGGCGCGCAACGGCACGGGTTTGGGAGCGGGGGCGCGGGGCATGGACGCTGGTCGAGGGCCGGGGCGCCGTAGAACATACGCGCGGGGCGATCCTGCGGGAGATGGAGGGAAGCGCTGAAGGGTGGTGGAGCTTGCGGGCCTGGAGGAGACACGGGGGTGGCGCCCGAGTGCCCGGCCTAGTACATCCACAGGACGACAGGCGAGTCCCCGAGGGAGGAATCAGTGAAAGACGATGCTGGAGCCGTGGTCCGTCCGGCCGACGCAGTGCCGTCCGCCGCCGTCGCGGCGGGCAGGGCCACGCGTATGCAGGTCCTGGTCGGCCCGGAGCAAGGGGCGCCGAACTTCGTGCTCCGACGGTTCACCATGGGTGAAGGCGGGGGCATGCCGCTCCACACCAATCAGGTCGAGCACGAGCAATACGTGCTCCGCGGGCGCGCCCGTATCCGTATCGGGGATCGGGTCCACGAGGTCGGCCCGAACCACACGCTGTATATCCCCGCTGGGGCACCGCACTCGTACGAGGTGGTCGAGGCCCCCTTCGAGTTCCTCTGCGTCGTGCCCAACACGCCGGATCAGGTGAAGATCGCGGAGGCCTGCTGACGGCACGGGCGTGAGGAGTGCGGGGGCGGTGATGGGAACACGCCCGTGCGATGGGCGGTCCCGCCCGGGCCCCGTGATCGTGACGAGACGCGAGCCATGCGAGGGCGGGCCGCCCGACTGGCGGCGTCGTCCTGGCGCTGCCCCGATCACGCACGCACCTTTGCCTCCGAATCTGCACGTTCCGCTTCGGAGGTCTGGTATGTCCCGCATTCCCGCTGCCGTGCTGCTCCTGTCAGCCGCCATTGGCGTTGTTCCATCGTTCGCGCAACCGCGTGGGCGCGCGCAGCCCCAGGCGCAAGCTCAGCCGCTCGCGCCGGAGATGTATGCGACGCTGCGGTACCGACACATCGGTCCCGTGGGGAATCGCATTACGTCGGTCCACGGGGTTCCGGGCGATCCCAACACCTACTACGTCGGTGCTGCATCGGGCGGCGTCTGGAAGACCACCGACGGCGGCGTCAACTGGGAGCCCGTCTTCGACCGGCAACCGGTGCAGTCCGTGGGGCACCTCGCGCTGGCGCCCTCCAATCCCGGCATCGTCTGGGTGGGCACCGGTGAGGCGCACGTGCGGAGCCATATTTCCATCGGCAATGGGGTCTATCGGTCGCTGGACGGTGGCAAGACATGGAGTCACATGGGGCTGGAGAACACGGGGCGGATTGCGCGCATCGTGGTCCATCCGCAGAACCCCGATATCGTGCTCGTTTGCTCGCAGGGACACAGTTACGGGCCGCAGCCGGAGCGCGGAGTCTATCGCACGACCGACGGCGGCCGCGCGTGGAACCTCGTGCTCCACGTGGACCAGAACACCGGCTGCTCCGACCTCGCCATGGACCCGACCAACCCGAACATTTTGTTCGCGGGGTTCTGGCACATCGAGATCCGCACCTGGGGACGCGAGTCTGGCGGCCCGGGCTCGGGGATTTGGAAGTCTGGCGACGGGGGCGTGACGTGGACCCGGCTTCGCGGCAACGGCCTGCCGGCCCGCGATCACGGGAAGGTGGCGCTGGCCATCGCGCGGACCAATCCCAATCACGTCTATGCCTTGATCGAGACCGGTGACGGCGTGCCGGTGCGGGGCCGCCCCACGGACTCCGGTGAACTGTGGACGTCCATGAACGGCGGTGAGACCTGGACGCTCACGAGCCACGATCGCCAGCTGGCGGGCCGCACGCAGTATTACTCCCGCGTCGTGGTACAGCCCGACGACGAGAACGAGGCGTATTTCCTGTCCGCCGCGTTCACCCGGACGCTGGACGGGGGGCGGACGACGGTTGACGGCGGCTTCGCCAGTTCGCCGGGCGGCGACAACCACGACATCTGGATCGATCCGGTGAATCCCAATCGCATGATCGTCGGGAACGATGGCGGCGTCTCGATCTCCACCACGCGCGGCCGCACGTGGTATCGCCTGCAGCTGCCCGTGGCCCAGATGTATCACGCGACCGTTGACTCGCGGGTTCCCTACTTCGTGTACGGCAATCGGCAGGACGGGCCGTCGTTCCGCGTGCCCAGCAACAGCCGCACCGGCGGGTTCGGTCCCGGCGGCGGCACCATTCCGCGCTCCGAGTGGTTCTCGGTGGCGGGCGGCGAAAGCGGCTGGGCCACCCCCGATCCCGAGGATCCCGACATCGTGTGGTCCAGCGCCTCGGGCTCCGGGTCCGTGGGTGGGATTGTGACCCGCATGGACCTCAAGACCCGGCAGGCGCACCACGTCGAAGTGTGGCCGCTGTCAACGGTGGGCTGGCCGGCGGCGGATTTGAAGTATCGTTT
Source organism: uncultured Gemmatimonadaceae bacterium (assembly GCA_964627675.1). Classification (GTDB taxonomy): domain Bacteria; phylum Gemmatimonadota; class Gemmatimonadetes; order Gemmatimonadales; family GWC2-71-9; genus JACQHC01. Next base: position 10,206 of record CAZVKD010000021.1, on the reverse strand, counting down.
CGTGTGGACCTTCCCGCTCACCATTTCGCCGCACGACCGCAATACGGTGTACGTGGGCAGCCAGTACGTGCACGTCACGACCGATGGCGGCAAGAGCTGGCGGGAGATCAGTCCCGACCTCACGCTGAACGACAAGAGTCGCCAACAGATCTCCGGCGGGCTCACGCCCGACAACATCGGCGTCGAGTATTTCAACGTCATCTTCGCCATCGCCGAGTCGCGACTCAAGCGCGGATTGATCTGGGCCGGCACCAACGATGGGCTGGTGCACGTGACGCAGAACGGCGGACAGACGTGGACCAACGTGACGGCGAACATTCCGAACCTGCCGCCGTTCGGGACGATCAGCAACATCGAAGCGTCACGCCACGACACGGGCACGGCCTACGTCGCCGTGGACTTCCATCAGGTCAACGGGCGCGATCCCCACCTGTACAAGACCACGGATTACGGCCGCACGTGGCGGATGATCACGACCGGGATTCCCAAGAGCCCCATGAGCTACACGCACGTGATCCGCGAGGATCCCGTGCGACGCGGGTTGCTCTATGCCGGGACGGAAAACGCGCTCTACGTGTCCTTCAATGACGGCGAGTCATGGCAGCCGCTCCAGACCAACTTGCCGCACGCGCCGGTGTACTGGCTCGCCATCCAGGAGCACTTCAACGACCTCGTGGTTTCCACGTACGGGCGTGGCTTCTGGATCCTGGACGATCTCACGCCGCTGCAACAGCTCACGCCCGAGGTCATGGCGGCGAGCGCCCACCTGTTCAGGCCACGCGCGGCCTACCGCTTCCGAACGATACCGGGCCAGGCGTCCACGGCGAACGATCCGACCGTGGGCGAGAACCCCGAATACGGGGCGTCCATCAACTACTGGCTCAAGACGGCGCCGTCCGGTGAAGTGACGATCACGATCCAGCAGCCGGATGGCCAAACCATTCGCACCCTGCGCGGTTCCAAGGCGGCGGGCATCAATCGCGTCTATTGGGATCTGCGGAACGAACCCACGAAGGAAGCGCGCATGCGGGTGAAGCCGCTGTCCGCGGACTGGGTGGAGGTGCCGGCGGACGGTCGAGCCGCGCCGGGCGTGAGTCGCTGGTCGGTGCTGATGCCCCCGGGCACGTACACGGTGAAGCTCTCGGTGGACGGCCTGGAGTTCACGCAGGCGCTCGAGGTCCGTAAAGACCCCAATTCGGGCGGGAGCGAGCCGGAGATCCGGACCCAGGTGGCGCGACTCCAGGATCTCCAGGGCGACATGAACGCAGCAGTGGACATGTACAATCAGCTGGAGCTGATTCGGGCGCAGATCCAGAGCCTGAACCGCGCGATGGGTACCGATGCGGCGTTGCGGGACGTGCGGGCCGCGGCGGACTCGCTGGAGCGGCAGGCGATCGCCATCGAAGAGACCGTGCACCAGCTGTTGGTCACCGGCCGGGGGCAGGACAACATCCGGTGGCCCACGAAGTTGTTGGGGCGGATCGCGTACCTCGCCAACGGGATGGCCTCTTCGGACTTCGCGCCGACCACGCAGCAGGGCGAGGTGCACGACCTGCTCAAGGAGCAGATCCGAACGTACCGCGGCCAGCTGGACCGGTTCCTCAGTCGCGACGTGGCGGCGTTCAACCAGTTGCTCCGGCAGCGGAACATCGCGGGCGTGATCACCCCGGCGGGGGAGGCGGTAATCCCGTAACCGGCGGCGTGGGGCTTTGGCGGGACGACTTAGGGGGGCAAGAGGTAGGAAGGGGAGGGGAGAGTTGGGACGAGGTGCCGGCCGTCCCGCGTCCCACCGCCTCCCTCGTACGAGGGTGCTGCGCGTCCCGGGTTACCGGGGCCGACTCGCGGTGCGCCCTGAGGTCCACAGGAGCCTCGACCAGCGATGGGCGCGGCCGATGACGCGAGTCGGGATGCGCACGTCAGCGTTCCCCCGACGCGGCGGATGAGGGTCGCTTGACGAATCTGTCGTACCAGGCCAGGTAGCGTTCGAGCCGGTCTCGCTGATACGATGGCGTGCGAATGGCGTGGGACTGGCCGGGGTAGACCACGAGTTGGGTCACGCGCCCAAGGCGTTTCAGAGACTGGTAGAGTTGTTCCGAGTTGAGGATCGGCACGTTCCAGTCCTTCTCGCCGCCCATGATCAGCGTGGGTGTGACGATCCGGGTCACGGCGTTGAACGGCGAGAGGCGTTCCCAGACTTCACGGCGCTCCCACGGCAACCCCAGCTCCTTCTCCCACTCGAGCTGGTAATGATCGTGCCCGTAGTTCGCGACATACAACACCTCGCTGGCCCCGGTGATGGCGCCTTTGAACCTGTCGGTCTTGGTGAGCACGTAATTGGTGAGAATGCCGCCGTAGGACCACCCACCCACGCCGAGCCGGTCGGGATCGGCGTAGCCCTGGGCGATCGCGTAGTCAACGCCGGCCATCACGTCCTCGTAGTCCTTGCTGCCCCAGTCCGCCCAGATCGCACGAGAGAACTCCTGCCCGTATCCCGACGAGCCGCGAGGGTTGACCGTGACCACCACGTACCCGTTGGCGGCGAACCACTGCGCTTCGAAGTTGAACGCGTGCGAGAATTGGGAGACCGGGCCGCCGTGTATCCGGAGCAGGGTGGGATACCTCAGTCCGGCCTGATAGCCCGGGGGCAAATAGATGAACCCTTCGATTTCGGTCCCATCGTTGCTCGGAAACCGGACGTTCTTCACGTCGGCGAGCCGGAGTCGGGAGAACAAGTCGTGGTTCACGGTGGTGACCTGGCGCAACCCCCCGGTCTCCACCACGAAGATCTCACCCGGCAGGTCCAGCCGGGCCGCGAGGACCGCCAGCTGTCCTGCCGGACCCTGCGCGAATCCTCGGACGGCCAGCGGACCTGAGACAGGGCGCGAGAGCCGTCCGCTCGCCACCTCGATCCTCGCGAGGTGATCCTCGGCGCTGTCTTCGAGACGGAAGACGATCGCCCGGCCGTCTGGCGTGAAGCGCGGATCGCTCACGTTGCGGTCGAGCGCGCGGGTGAGGACCCGGGGCTCGCCGCCGCCGGCGGGTGCGACGGCCAGGTGATTGGTCGCGTACCAGATCAGGTCGGGCTCCAGCGACGTGACGTAGGCGAGCTGTTTCCCGTCCGGACTGAACGTCGGAGACTCGTCGCTGCCGGGGTTGGTCGTCACCCGGCGGAGCGTTTGCCCCCGGTCGGTGTTATCCGCGGCCACGACCCAGATGTCGGTGTTCGAGTTGGCGTCCGGATTGGCCGTCCGGTTGCTCGTGAACGCGACCAGTTTTCCATCCGGGCTCCACACGGCGTCCGACTCGTCGTAATCCCCCGAAGTGATCTGGGTGAGCGCCTTGGCCTTCAGGTCCAGGACGTACAGGTGGGTGCGCTGGCTGCCAGTGAGATAGCCGGTCCCGTCTCGCTTGAATTGGAGGCGATCAATGACCCAGGGCTTCTGGGTCTTCGACTTCTTGGTGGAGTCCTCTTTTTCGTCCGGGTCACGGATGGAGAGCAGCAGTCGCGTGCCGTCCGGCGACCACTCGTAACTCGAGACGCCCTGCTCGATCTCGGTCAACGGCTGGGCTTCTCCCCCGGCCCGGTTCAGCGCCCAGACCTGGGTCTTGGCGTTCTCGCCCTTGGCCGCGAGAAACGTGAGGTACTTGCCGTCGGGACTGAAGCGCGGCCGGCTGGCCGAATATCCCGCGGCCGTCATGGGAATTGCATCGCCACCCGCCGCCGGGGCCATCCAGATTCTGGTCTCGGTCTTCTCGTCTTGCAGGCTGGTGGTCGAGACGGTGTAGGCGATCCACTGAGCGTCAGGGCTCATGTGAGGATCGCCGACCGAGCGAATGGCGAAGAGATCCTCGAGCGCCAGCGGGCGCGGGACCTGGCTCACGACGGCGGTGGGTGGCCGAAGGGCCAGGAGGATGACTGCGAGACACGGCACTCGAAACAGCGCGCGGAAACGCGTGGGCATGGGGTGCAGCTCCGGCATGGTGAGCGTCGTCGTCAATCTACGGCGGCGGCGCCGCGGGGTGTAAGCCGGTGGTCCGTTCCGCTGCGGTGCGCCAGGCCGCTGGCGCGGTCTTACGAGCCCGTGGCGCGTTTATCCGCTCAAGCTGCCAGCCGATTTTGCGCGGCGGTCAGGGCTGGCGCGGCTGGAAGGCACGCAGGTCTTCGCGGCGCGCCGGCCCGTCACTGTGCGGCGTGGAACGACCGTAGCGAAGGGTCAGCATGCTGGGGGTACCCGCGGGCGGGACGGTCACGACGTAGATGTGGTCGTACTGCTCTTCAATGATCTCCTCGGCCGGTGAAACACCGAGGGCCTCGATGAGGGCCGGGACGGTGTTGCGATGACTGACGATCAGGATCGCTTCCCCCGTGTGCTCCTGGCGAATCCGGTCGAGCATGTCGGTCACGTACGTGGCGTTGGCCACGACGGGTTGGACGGCGAGGCCCAGTTCCTTGGCCAGCGGTTCCGCCGTCTGACGGGTTCGCATGAACTGCGTGGTGTAGATCGCCGAGATCTTGGTGTGACGCAGCACGCGCGCCAGCTCCCGAGCGCGCGCCCGACCCGTGCTACTCAGCGGGTGGTCCCCTTCCGGGACGGACTTCTCCGCGTGGCGCACCAAAATGACGGTTGTGGGGCTCAGCGGCTCCTGCTGCTGCCCGGCGAGCGGGTTCGAGCCGATGGCGAGGCCGGCCAGCGCGCCAGCTGCGATCGCGATCCTCAGTCCTCGATCCATTCCGACTCCTGCCGCGAAGCGCGGTGCCGACCGTGGACGTGCCGAGTACAGAAGCCCCCTCTCCGCTGGGCGGCGAGGGGATAACCAAAACAAACTCCGTTCAGCAGATACCGCAACCCGATCCGGGCTCGCCGGCGCGACAGCAAACCGGGGTCGTCAATGCAGGTCTGAGCGGGACCGGCTTCACCCCACGACCCCACAGGTGAAGAACATGGCCGCGAGCAACAGCAAGACGCCGGCGACCCAATGCAGCGGGCGGATACGCGAGGCGACGCCTGCCGCTCCGGGGGCCTGCGAGGCTTGCCCGGCCGCAGCGGTGCCGGCGGCCAGGCGCGAGACCAGTTCGCGGTTCAGCGCCTCGAGCCCCTGGCGGGTCATCAGGCGCGCCGCCGAGTCCATCACCCGCTGTCCGACGCCCGCGATCTTGCCGCCGATCTGCAGATCGGCACGGTAACGCATGAGCGTGGCCCCGCCCTCGGCCTCCGACAGCTCGACGCGCGCGTGGCCGCGCGCGAAGCCGATCGAACTCGTGGCCTCGACCGCCGTGGCGAACGTGGCTGGCGGCTGCTTTTCGCTCAGCGCGACCGATACGGTGAACCGGCCGGCGTTCACGGGTCCCACCGCAACGTCCATCACGCCCTGGAACCGGTCGTCGCCGGCGCGATCGAGTTCGCGAGCCCCGGGCAGGGCTTTCACGAGCACGGCGGGATCCTGCAGAAGATCCCACACCAGGTGGCGGGGACCCTGAAACCTGAACTCGCCTTCGATGATCATGGGCCGGTCGGCTCCACAGCGGCAAGGAGAGGGAAGCAAAGGCGAACCGGTGAAGGTGAAGGGTGCGACGCCCGGCTCGCTTGGCTTCTCGCGGCCCGATGCGAGACGGGGCCGCCCCGTCTGCGGAGCGGCCCCGCGGTCCTTTCGGCGGTGAAGCGGTCTCTAGCCGTTGATCACGGACACGTTCTGCGCCGCGGGGCCCTTCTGTCCCTCGACGACGTCGAACTCGACCTTGTCACCCTCACGCAGCGACTTGAAGCCGTGCCCCAGGATCGCCGAGTGGTGAACGAAGCAGTCCTTCTGGCCGTCGTCCCGAGTGATGAAGCCGAACCCCTTGGCGTCGTTGAACCACTTCACCTTGCCGGTCGTACGCATTTGCCGTACCCCTTTTGCTGATGTGTGATGTTCGTCGGAGTGCGGCGATGCCGTACTGAGCCGAACGCCCATCGTTGTTCCGCGGAACCTGGCCCCCGCGTTGGGCCGCCCACCGTGGCGGGCGAGAACCTCGCACCAAGAAAAACGGAGACCTGCGCGTTGCCCAGGTCCCCGTTCCCGTGTTCGCTGGTGCTGCGGCGCGAAAGGCGTGCCAAACGCCGGCCAAATACTAATGGGCTGCCCATCGCTGCGGAAGCCCGTCCGGTGAGCGCAACGCCGGACCGGGTGGCGTGACGGGGTCCCACGAACGGCGCCCCGCTGCTATTTCTCTCAGGCGCATGATCAACGCATCCCATCACACAGGCGGGGCCGGCAGGCATTCGGCGCCCGCGCCCCGGATCCGGAGTTTCTTGGTATGAGCCGCTTCCCACGTTCGGTGACCGCGCTCCTCGTCCTCCTGGTGTCGCACGCGCCGTGGTCCGTGGCGCAGACGGTCCGCTCGCAGGACCCAGTGATCCGGGCCATGTGGACCGAGGGAATGGAGCGCTCGCAGACCGAGCGCTTGGCGCAGGTCCTGCTCGATTCGATCGGCCCCCGCTTGTCCGGCACGCCGAACTATCAGGCGGCCGTGGACTGGTTGCTCGCCACCTACGCCGCCTGGGGCGTCAACGCGCGCAAGGAGCAGTATGGCACCTGGCGCGGTTGGCGGCGTGGTCCCGTGCACGCCGATCTCGTCGCCCCGCGGCAGCACACGCTGGAGGCGCGGTTCCTGGCGTGGAGCCCCGGCACCGGCGGGCGCCCGGTGGAAGGAGAGGTGGTCGCGGTTCCGGAGATCACCTCGCCCCGGGAGGCGGCGGCGTGGCTGGCCACGGTTCGCGGCAAGATCGTGCTGGCGTCCGCGCCCGAGCCCATCTGCCGAGAGCCGCAGGCATTCCAGGCGCTGGCGCGACCTGAGACGTTTCATCGGTGGCAGACCGAACGCGACGCGCTCCAGCAGTCCTGGCGCGCGCGACTCCAGGCGTTGGGCGACAGCGGGATCGCGCGGGTCGAGGCGGCGGGCGCGCTGGCGGTGTTCACGCTCACCTGGTCGCAGGGGTGGGGGGTGAACAAGGTGTTCGACACGGAGACCACGCGCGTGCCGTCACTGGATCTCTCGTGCGAAGACTACGGGCTGCTCTATCGCCTGGCGGTGAACCGCATGGGCCCACGCGTGCGGCTCATGGCCGAGTCCGAACTGCCCGGTCCGGTGCCGATGTACAACGTGATTGCCGAGATCACAGGGGGGGAGCTGCCGAACGAATACGTCATGCTTTCGGCGCATCTCGACTCCGAGCACGCGGCGCAGGGCGCCACCGACAACGGCACCGGGACGCTCACGATGCTCGAGGCGATACGGATCCTGAAAGCGACGTATCCTCGCCCCCGGCGCACGATCCTGGTGGGGCATTGGGGCGGGGAAGAGCAGGGGCTCATTGGCTCTCGCGCCTTCACCGAGGATCACCGCGACGTCGTGGACAACCTCCAGGTGCTGTTCAACCAGGACAACGGTACGTGGCGGGTGGAGTACATCCAGACGCAGGGGCTTTTGAAGGCGGCGGGGAACGTGGCGCGCTGGATCGCTCAGATTCCCACCGAGATCAGCCAGCACATCCGGCTCGACTTCCCCGGCCCACAGGAGACGGGAGGCAGCGACCACGTCTCGTTCCTGTGCCATGGGGCGCCGGGTTTTCGGCTTCAATCCAACTACCCGGACTACCGCCAGTACACCTGGCACACCAACCGCGACACCTACGACAAAGTCGTCTTCGACGATCTCAAGAACAACGCCACGCTCGCCGCGATGTTGGCCTATCTGGCGTCTGAAGATCCCGAGCGCGTCTCGCGCGAGCGCGCGCTCCTGCCGCCGAACCCGCAGACGGGGCAGCCCAGGGAGTGGTTGCCGTGCAGGGCCGCTCGGCGGGCGTACCAATAAGGGCGATCGGGGGCGATCGCCGTGTCCGTCGTACCGGGGTACATCTGCGCGATCGGGAGCTGGGTCCCGCCCGACGCGGCGCCGATGCAGTAGCTGCTGGGATTCCCGGGGATGCCGACCGCGGACGCGGTGCGCTGGCCCCCGGACCCCACGTCACCGGAGCTGGCTGTAGCTTCGACGGATGGCTGCTCCGACCGGCTGGAGACCGCCGATCAAAGACTCGACTCCTTCAGCACGGCCAGGGGGAGGGGTCAGCGAGGGCATAGGATCCGGCTCGGCGCCAGCGACGGCAAGAGGACCCGTCGGGGTGCTGTGGCGGCGTCCGGATGAGTAGAATCCCGCCATGACTCCATGGGTGATGCGGCTCCTCCTCGCCAACGGCGCCATGTTCCTGCTCGCCGGCGGCTTCCCGGCCGTCAACTGGGCGCTGGTGCTGGTCCCGGGACTGGTCGCGATCCGGCCGTGGACCGTGGTGACCTACATGTTCCTCCATGCCGACGTCATGCACCTCCTGTTCAACATGCTGGGGCTCTATTTCTTCGGTCCGCGGCTGGAATCGCGATTGGGCAGCCGGCGGTTTCTCGCGCTGTATCTGGTGAGCGGGATTGCCGGTGCGTTGTTGTCGGTCTTCACGCCGCGCGCGGCGATCGTCGGGGCCTCCGGTGCGCTGTTCGGTGTGTATTACGGCTACGCCCACTTCTGGCCGCGAGATCGGATTCTCATCTGGGGCGTCATCCCGGTGGAAGCTCGGGTGCTGGTGATCGTCATGACGGTGCTGGCGCTTTACGGCGGCGTGTCGGGCGGCGGCGGCGTGGCGCACTTCGCCCATTTGGGGGGATTCCTGGGGGGATTCCTCTATCTGCGGCTGAGCGAGCGATACGGCGCGGCGGCGCGGTTCCGCGCCAGGGCCCAGCCGACGGGCAAGGCCATGGCGTCCGACATCGCCCGGTGGCGGGGCATCAATCCGGACCGGATGCACCCCGTGAATCGCGGGGAATACGAGCGCGTGATGCAGATGATCGCCGAGGAGGGCGTGGCGGCCCTGACACCGGCGGAGCGGGCGTTCCTCGATCGGTTCTCGGCGGTCTGAGGCGGGGGCTCCCTAGCCGAAGCTCACAGCCTCGCCGTATCCCGCCGGCACCACCTTCTCCGGCCAGCGCTGCTCGAACCAGCCGAGCTTCTGGCTGTGCACCGGCAAGATCTTGGCCGGGTTGATCGTCTCGATCAACCACTCCATACCGGGTCCGTCCATGTGGCCTGAGGCGTGAAACGGCCCCTTCTCGGCGCCGGGGAGGCCGCCCACCTTCTTGAGGCTAAAGCGGTCCAGCCAGTGCTCCAGGCGCTGATGATCGAATTTCTGCTCCTCGTCGTAGGCCTCCGACGCCGAGTAGATGTACGTCCCGCTCGCGGGCTCGATGTCAACCAGATTCGCGATATCCCAGTATGACAGACAGAGAAGGTGATCGCCCGGGCGCTGCCTGATGGCCCGCGCGTCCGTCAGGTGCGCCCCGTAAACCTCGAACAGATCCTTCTCCCACCCGTAGCTCGTGGCTCGGGGGGTTCGAAGGATGGCCAGGCCATCCTCATCGGGCGCGGGGATGTTGGGATCCACCACGTGCATGTGCTGGAGCAGGTAGGCGTCCTTGGTCGTGACCACGAGGCGCCGGCCGAGCTCTCTCGCGATGTCGCGGAAGGTGCGCAGCCGCTCGATGTTGCGGGCCGAGAAGTCCGCGATCACCAGCCCGGGCTCGCGCTTCACCACCTCTCGGGCGGCCTCGTGCACGGCAGGCTCCCGAATGGCCGGCTGGTCGTCGAGCCGTGTGCCCTCGACGATGAGCACGACCGGCTGGAGCTGGCGCAGCGCGTCGGCGAAGCCCTCCGTGCGCCAGGAGGAGTGACCGTGGCGGCGCAAATCGCCGGTATAGCCGATCCAGCCGATCGGCGTGTGAATGGCGAACGCGCCGGAGCCGGGGATGGAATGATCCACGCGGAAGAACTTGAGCCCGCTCGCCGCCTGGTCTGCGGTTTCCGTGGGCGCGGGCTCGAACCGCGTGCGGGAACCCGGATGGTGCGCGAAAAAGGATCGAAGGTTCTCGAGCGCGCGCGTGATCGGCTCGTCGGTCTCGCAGATGAAGTGCGGCCGGCCCTGTTTCACCCCGGAAACGCTCTTCAGCACGCCGTCGTCACCCGGCTCCTTGGGAGATACGTAACTGAATTCGCCGCTCCCCAGATCCTGCATTCCCTTCCCGATCAGCGCGGTCATGAGGCCCGTGTAGATCGGCACCTCGCGCTCCAGCAAGCCGATGTAGCCGTTGTGGTCCTGGTGAGCGTGCGACAGCAGGATGCCGTCCAGG
>CAZVKD010000020.1:0-17306 GCA_964627675.1 uncultured Gemmatimonadaceae bacterium | reverse complement strand
GGGCGGCATCATCATCCCCGTCGTAGACTTGTCGGCCGGCACACCGGCGGCGATCTGCTTCACCAGCTCGTCGTAGGTGCCCTTGCTGTGGAGCCACTTGGCATCGGTGAGATCCGGGCCGAGACTGGGAATGCCTTTCCCGTCGGCCCCGTGGCAGGCGGAGCAGAGCCCGGCGCCCTTGAACAGCGCGGCGCCGTCGGTCACCATCTTCGCGGTCGCGCCGGGCGGCAGCGAGTCCGCTCGCTGGGCGGTGGCGGCCCCAGCCGCGCACAGGTGGAGCAGCAATCCCAACCCAAGACTTCGTCCAGCCATATCGTCCCCTCCAGTGGCCGATCCGGTGAGTGCGGTGGCTCTCCTCAGAACGCCGTGGTGAGCCCCAGGGTCCATTCCGTGGCTCGCGGGCCGCGATCCCACGTACCCTCCGCAAAGATGCGCAAGTTGCGCCGGAGAAGGTACCCCGCCCCACCCGTCACGGTTTCGTAGCGAGCGAGGCCGGAGGGACCGCCGAGCCGGACAGTCACCAGGGGCCGGTCCGCATCTATCCGGTTATACAACGCGTAGGCGTACCAGCGACCGGCGACCGGCCGGACAATCAATTCGGCGAAACCGCCTTTCGTGACCACTTTGGGCTCGCCCGCGGTGAACGTGGGATTGCCATCTTCGCGACGCAAATACTGTCCGTTCAGCTCGAGAGGTCCCGCCGATATGGTGGCATCGCCGCCCAACATCCAGAGTGTGTTGCGCACGTCCGGGCCCGCCCCCGTCGCGCCCGCCTGCCGCCCCCAGTAGCCCAGCACGCCCAGTCGCACGCCCCGCACAAGGTCCCGGGTCACGTGGCCCACGAAGCTCTTGCCCCCATCGTTGTCGAGCCGCCGGTTGGGCTCGGCCGGCCCCCGACCGTTTCCGTTCACCACTGCTCCCGTGAACCTGAATCCCCCCAAGTCCGCGCTCGCCATGATGCCGCGATCGTAGGTCAGGTCCGCCGGCTGGGCGCCGACGCGCATGCGGTACACGGCGTAATCCTGGTACTCCAGGCGCAACTCCCGTTTGAACAACGGATCGGAGACCTGGAACTGTCCCACGGCAACGTCCACCGGCGCGCCGGCGAGATTGTTGAAGTGCACGAAGGCGTCCTCGATGCCCCCCACCTCACCGCGCTCGAATAGGAAGAAGTAGAAGTAGTACGACACGTTGCTCGAGATGGGGCCGCCCGACAGGACCTTCAGGTTGTACGGCAGCTGGAAGTCGGTGACGAAATCGCCATTGACGAAGCTCCGGGCGTAGGCGTCGAGTCGCACCGCGAGCGGGATGTCTCGCATCAACTGGAGCATCGCATCGCCAGTGGCCGCGGTGTCGCGGGGCGGCTCCGCGTCACCCAGGCGAAAGCCGTTGGCCGCGAACCGCTCGCCGAACTCGGTGAGCGTGGGAGCGGGGTGGTGACACAGACTGCAGCTCACGTTATAGCGTCGGGCGAACGCCGGGATGCGATCATCGGCGTCGAGACGGCCCGGGAGAGGCAGGAACCACGGCGGGAGGACGAGTAGCAGCGGCCCGAGGCGGCTGATCATGGTTTGCACTCCGGCGGTTGTGACGGACGGACATTTGCGACACCGGCGACCCGCGGCCCGCGTCAGTGCACCGGTCGCTCGCGCTTGTGGGACTTTGCATCCCAGCGATTGGTGTGAAAGCGGAAGATCGCGTAGAGCGGGCAATGGCGGGTCGCGGCGGTGCCCGCGAGCACGATCGCCACCAGCGCGCAGCCGAAGGTCGTCACCGGTGACTCATGCAGGCCGACCGCGGCGGCGAAGAACGCCGCGGCCAGCGTCCATCGAACCGCTGCATCAACCCGGCTCACGTTGGGCACCATACGGCCGTCGCCTCGTGACGTTCGACGGAAGCTCGCGTTTCCGCCGTGAACCCCGGGGGAACGGTTCGTGAAATGGCGTTTAGCGCGAACCGCTAGCGCGGCAACGTGATGCGGATTTCCAGACCGCCAGTGGCGAGATTCTCGGCGGTGATCGTACCCCGGTGAGCGTCCACGATCGCGGCCGCAATGGTGAGCCCCAGACCCGCCACACCGCCGCCTTGCGTGCGGGTTCGGGCGTCGTCCGCGCGGTAGAAGCGCTCGAACAGCCGGGGCAACGCCGCGGCCGGTATGCCCGGGCCGTCGTCCCGCACCACGATGGTCGCGCGGTCACCGTTCACCGCGACGGTGGTGTCAACGCTGGTTCCCGGTGGGGTGTGTCGAATCGTGTTGTCCAGCAGGTGATCCAGGAGGAGTCCGATCATCTCCGCATCCACCTTGATGGTCGGCTCGCCCACCTCGGGAAGGGCGACCCGGAAACGGCGACCGTCCGCCCGTTGCTCCGCGCGCCGAACCGCGGTACGCACCAGGTCAGCCAGATTCACCGTCGCCGGCAGCGGCGCCAATTCCCCGGCCTCGATTCGGGCCAGCAGAATCAACGACTCGGAGATCGAGCCCAGGTGATCCAGGTCCTCCAGCACGCTCACCAAGGTTCGGCGATATTCGGCCGGCGACCGCTCGCCTCGAAGCGCGACTTCGATCTGCCCGCGCACGGCGGTGAGGGGGGTGCGCAGATCGTGGCCCACGTCCGCGATGATCCGGCGTTGCGCGTCGAACGTCCGGTCCAATCGCTCCAGCATTCGGTTGAGCACGGCGTTCAGGGTCTGCAGTTCCTCGATGTCCGCGTGGACCGTGATCCGTTGGCCCAGGTGACCTCTCCCAATGCCTTCCGCTTGCCGGGCAATCTCCTCAACCGGCGCCACGGCGGATCCGGCGAGCCAGGTGGCGCCGAACGCGGTCGCCACCAAACCGAGTACCACGGTTCCGATCATCACGAAGAGGGTGTCACGATTGGCTCGCGCCAGCGGCGCGGTCGAGGCGGCGACCTCCAGGACGACGGCACTCGGGTGCATGCCGCGCGGCATCGGCGCATAGACCGCGCGAACCCATCCACTTCCCCAGGGCTCGGTCACCCAGCGCCGTTCTCCCGCCATCGCGCCCTCGAACGCCGCCGAATCCCGGACGAGTCCCCACGCCAGCGGCGAGTTGGCCGCCACCACGTTGCCGGACGCGTCGCGCAGCACCACCAAGCGATTGATGTCCCGAACGAACTCGACGGTATCGGCGGGGCCGGCGTGGCGGGCGAGCGACGCCCCGGTGGCGATGGCATCCAGTTCCAGCGCCAGCGCGGACGACAGCGATTGGTCCAGCTGAGTGCGGAGCGTGCGGTGGACGCTGAGGAACGCCCAGGTCCCGATGAGTGTCAACGCCACCAGCAACGTCAGACAGAGCCGCACCGCCAGGGTGCGGCGGAGCGAGTACATCAGTCCCCGCGACTACTCGCCCGGAGAACGAACCCGACCCCGCGCTCGGTCTGGAGCAGACCGTTGCAGCCGGCCTCCCGCAGCTTGCGGCGCAGGTTTCCCACGTGCACGTCCACCACGTTGCTTTCCGGGTCGAAATGCATGTCCCACACCTTTTCCAGGAGTTCCGTGCGTCGGATGACGTCCTCGGGGTGGAGCATGAAGTGCTCCAGCAACTGAAACTCGCGCGGCGTGAGATCCAACGGCTTGCCGCCGGCCTGCGCCTTGTGCTTCAGCCGGTCCAGCGTGAGGGGCCCATAGGTGAGGCGATCCAGCCGGGCCGCGCCACCCCGGCGCGTGAGCGCCCGCAGGCGCGCCAGCAGTTCGTCGAACTTGAACGGCTTGGCCAGATAGTCGTCGGCCCCGGCGTCCAGCCCCCGCACCACGTCTTCGGTAGAATCGCGCGCGGTGAGCATGAGGATCGGCGTGCGCCGTCCCTCGCGGCGCAACTCCATGGCGACCTGAAGGCCGTTCTTCTTGGGCAGCATCAGGTCCAGGAGGATGGCGTCGTACTCGTTGACGTGGGCAAACGTCGTCGCCTCGTCGCCGTCGCGGGCAATGTCAACGGCGTAGCCTTCCTCGCGCAGGCCCTGCTCGATGAACCCGGCGACTTTGCGATCGTCTTCGACCACCAAGACACGCATGGGGTGAGCCTACGCCTCCGAGACTGACCTTATTTTGAGGGGTACATGAAGAATCCTTTACTTCGCCCCGAGGACCCGCGGCACGTCCAGCGTGAACCGGGCGCCGGCGCCGGGCCGACTTTCCACCCGGAGGTCGCCGCCTAACAGACGGGCGAGTTGCAGGGACAGCGCGAGGCCGAGCCCGGTGCCGCGCGACTCCTCCGAGCCCCGGGCGAACGCCTCGAAGATCATGACCTGCTGCTCGGCCGTCAGCCCCTCCCCATGATCCGTCACGGAGAATTGGACGCGCGCGTCCCCCGGGTTCACCTCCACCTCCACCTCGCCCGCTTCTGGACTGTGCCGCACGGCATTGGACAGCAGGTTGACCAGGATTTGCCGAACCCGTTGCGGATCGGTGCGCAGCGTCACCTCACCGTCGGGCCCATTGACCCGGATGCGCACGCGGCGCGCCGCCGCCGCAGGCTGCAGCGCCTGCGCCGCGTCCCGCGCCAGCTGCCGTGCTTCGGCGTCCCGCACCACGGGCTGGAGCTTCGAGGCATCGAGCCGGCTCAGATCGAGCAGATCGTTCAGCAGGGTGAGCGTGCGCTCGGCTGATTCGTACACCTCCCGCGCGGCGACCGGCACGTCCGTCCCCAGCCGCCGAATCAGCAGGTCCGCCCAGCCATACACGGCCGTCAGGGCATTGCGCAGCTCGTGGTTGATCATGGCATAAAACCGATCCCGCGAGCGCTGCATTGATCGCACTTCACCCAGGAGGCGATTGGTCTCCTCGAACAAGCGCGCGTTCTCCACCGCCACCGCGGCCTGGGCCGCGAGCATCAATGCAATGGCTTCGTCTTCGTCGGAGAACTCCGTGGCGCCGATCTTCTCGGTGATGTAGAGCTGGCCGAGGGGACCCGCGCGACCGGTGATCGGCACGCCGAGGAAGGACCGCATGGGCGGATGCTCGGGCGGAAACCCGCTCGCGGCCGGATGTGAGCTGAGGTCCGCCAGGCGGATGGGGCGGCGATCCCGAATCAGCAGGCCGATGAGCCCGCGACCCTGGGGAGGGGCCCCGATGCGCGATTGTGCCTCGGGGGTCAGCCCGCTCGCCACGAACCGGGCCAGGCGCTCCTTGGATTCATCGAGGATTCCGAGGGCGGCATACTTGGCGTTGATCACCTCGCGCGCGGAGTCCGCGATCTCCCGGAGCACATCGTCCAGCAGGTGCCCGGCGTTGATCCGGATGCCCGCGCGCACCAGCCGCTCCAGCCTCTCGCGGATCCGATCAACTTCGGTGCGCCGGTCTCCGACTTCGCTCTTGAGGGCAGCCATGCACCCCCAAGTTAAAGGATTTCTAAGGTCCCGGCCAACACCCTTTCGGGTCGGCGTTTGACGCCGGCCTCCGATCCCCAGCGCGCCGTGCCCGGAGTGCACGACCCGGGGCGGAGGGGTGGGTCTGAGCACGGATTGCATCGATCCGGGAGGGGCGAGGGGGGCCCCGTCCCCAGTTCCCTCGCCCCCCAGGGGCCCTCACACTCAGGGAACGATGCTCGCCTTCTTGACATAGTCCAGCTCAGGGAACGCGCTGGTCAGGTACGCGTTCCCCTGCATCTGGATCCGCCCCTGATTGGGCTGCTCGCCGTACCCCGAGTAGATCCGGTCCACGACCTCCATGCCCTCGACGACGCGCCCGAACGGCGGGAACCCCATGCTGTCGAGCCGAGAGTTGTCCCCGAAGTTGATGAACACCTGCGTCGTCCGGGTGTTCGGGCCGGCCATGGCGAAGCTTACGTACCCGCGCGTGTTGCTTTCTTTGACCGGGTCATCCGGGATGCTGGCCCCGCGCCAGCGGGCCGAGATCTGCGGGTCAGCGTTGATGCCGAACTGCGCCATGAATCCGGCGATGACCCGGAAGAACCTTGCGTCGTCGTAGAAGCCATGCCGTACCAGGTTGTAGAAGCGGTCGGCGCCGTTCGGCGCCCAGGCGCGCGTGACTTCGATGACGAAATCGCCCTCGCTGGTCTCGAATTTCACCCGATAGGTGGCGGGGGCGGTGTCCTTCATCTCGGGTGCGAGGGGGTTGAGCAGGGGGTTCACGGCTTGTGCGGCCTCCGGGGGCGGCGGGGGTTGAGCCTGCGATTCGGCTTGGGGCTTCTCGCCGCACGCGGCCGCCAGCCCGGCCCACGCGAGCAGGATGGTACTCGGCCTTTGCTTTCTCATACAATCAATGCTCCGTTCACGAACGGCCACAGTCTCACGCGACGGGCGCCGCTGCGCAAGCCAAGCCCGGGGCCCCGACCGCGCGGGGCGACCACACCCCCGACGCGGATCATGATCGCTTGAGCCCTCCTACTTGGCGGCCACGACAGTGTTCCGCAGCACCCCAACGCCCTCCACCTCGATCTCGACCACGTCCCCCGGTTTCATGGCCCGAGTGGTTTGCGGCGTTCCGGTGAAGATCACATCCCCGGGCATGAGCGTGACGTACCTGCTGACATAGCTCACAATGGCGGACGTGTTGAAGATGAGATCCCTGGTACGCTCGGACTGCCGCACGTCACCGTTCACGCGCGTCTGGACCAGGAGATCGTCGAAGTTCAACCCCGTGGCAATCGCGGGCCCGATCGGCCCGAAGGTGTCGGATGCCTTGGCGCGAAACCACTGGAGGTCCGATCGCTGCCAGGCTCGCTCGCTCACGTCGTTGCCCGCCGTCACCCCGAAGATGTACGCCGGCGCCTCCTCGGGAGAGACGTTCTTGGCCCTGCGGCCGATGACAATCACCAGCTCGCCCTCGTAGTGCAGGTCCGTCGCGTCGGGCGGCATCACGATGTCAGCACCCGGTCCCACAATGGAGGTCGGGTACTTGGCAAACAACCCGGGGTACGCGGCCACCGGGCGATCGCCGAGGTGACTGCGGTAGTTCAGGCCGACCGCGATGACCTTCGAGGGCTCGCACGGAGCCAGGAGTCGAACCTCCGGCAAGCGGAGCGTGCGCCCGGTGGGGCGAGGCGAGGCGAAGAGATCGCCTTCAAGCTCCCGAATCGTCTCCCCATCGAGAATGCCGTACGCCGTGCGTCCCTCATGGCTGTATCGCACGTATCGGGTGACCTGACCGATCTGCAAGTGGGGCGTGAGGAGCGCCGAAAGAACCACCAGGCTGGCGAGCATGTTCATGGGGCCTCCAGGGCGATTTCTCCATCCACCCCGATCTCCGCGCTCACGCCGTCAATCACGAGCGTGGCGCGGGCCTTGAGCGTCTCGTTGCCCCGCAGCGTCCCGGCGCGAATCGCCGAGTCCACGGCCTTCTCGATCTCGCGCTGAGCCGCGACCCCGAACTTCTTGAGGAACTTCCGCACCTCGAGATTGAACACGTCTTCGTTCATGGCGTCGCTCCGCGCTGCCGCTCTCGGAATCCTTAAGAGCCTCAGGACCTTCCGCCCTGCCCCCGGCTTCTTCGGGGCCAAGCTACGCGGCGGCATTCGGATTGCAACGGCCGACGGCGCGCTCTTGACGGCCCGCCTCGCCCCGCCATAACTCTCCACCGATTCACCCGCGACCCTCTCCAGGCCGACCGATTCCCGTGCACGGATCGCTCCGCACCGCCGCTCTGCTCGCAGCGTTCGTCGTGCTGCCGGCCGCGAGCGCCGTCGGGCAGGGCGACACCGGGTTCCGTCAGCGTTCGCCCGCCGATGGGGTGTTCACGGCCGACCAGGCCGCGCGGGGCGAAGCGACCTTCAGGCAGCACTGCGCCCAGTGCCACGCGACGGGCCAGTTCGCGAGTCCAGCGTTTCTCAGGAGCTGGACCGGCCGATCGGTCTACGACGTGTTCGATGTCATTCGATCCATCATGCCGCTCGATCAACCCGGCCAGCTCACGCCGCAGCAATACCTGGATGTGGTTGCATACCTGCTGCGGCTCAACGACTTCCCTCCAGGCACGACGGAACTCCGAGGAGACTCCGCCGCCCTTCGACGAATCAGGTTCGGGCGGGTTGCCATTCGGCGTTCCACCGCGGGGGGCGTGTATTCCACCGCCCAGGCAGCCCTGGGGCGAGATCTGTACGGGGCGATGTGCCAGAGCTGCCACACGCCAGCCTCGCACGCCGGCCCGGCGTTTGCCAACGCGTGGAATCGCCAGCCACTGTGGAACCTGTACGACTTCATCATGGGGAGCATGCCGAAGAGCGAACCCGGTATCCTCACGCCCGAGGAAACCGGGCAGCTCGTGGCGTACTTGCTCCAACTGAACGGGATGCCGCCGGGGGCGCTCGATCTCCCGACCGACCCCGCAACCCTGAAGCAGATCACGTTCGAAACGCCAACCCGCTGAGAAGAGGACGAGAAGCCATGGCGCACGCGTTTGGGACTCATCAGGTACGAGACGTGGCGGTGCTGGCCGCGCTGCTGACCCACCCGGCGGCGGTGTTCGCGCAGGACGGCCGCCCCGTCGTGCGCGGCAACGTCCACGGCGAGTGGCGTGTGTGGGGAGCGGACGCGTGGAGCTCGCGCTACTCCGCGCTCGATCAGATCACGGCAGCGAACTTCGATTCGCTTCAGGTGGTCTGGCAGTGGCCGGCCGGGGCCTTCGGGCCGGACGAGTATTACCGGACGACGCCCCTCTATGCCAACGGCCGCCTGTTCACCGTGGCATCCACGCGCCGGGTCGTCGTTGCGCTCGATCCCGAGCGCGGCGAGGCGCGGTGGATGTGGCGGCTCGACGAGGGGATTCGCTGGCAGAAGGCCCCACGACAGTTCGCGGGACGAGGGCTGGCGTACTGGACTGACGGCCGGGAAGAGCGCGTCATCGTGGTGACGCCCGGCTACCACATGGCGTCGCTGGACGCCACGACCGGCGTCCCGGACCCCCGGTTCGGCAAGAACGGCGTGGTGGACCTGATGGACGGCCTCGGGCTGCGGCTCGTGCCGCTGGCGGTGGACGATTCGGGACCGCTGATCATCAGCGATGCCGCCCCGTATCGCCGCGCCCGGCCCGGCGAGACGTGGGACCCGCTCACCAAGACCGGCGCCGATGGCACCGTCGGGATTGACCCCGAGTACGGGCAGATCGCCAACAGTTCGCCGGCCATCATCGTCAACGACGTGATCGTGGTGGGGAATTCCTCGATTCACGGCTATTACCCCATTCGCGTCCGGAACCTCCCCGGCTTCATTCGCGGATTCGACGTCCGCACCGGCAGGCAGTTGTGGAAGTTCAACCTGGTGCCGCAGCCGGGCGAGGTCGGCGCGGAGACCTGGAAGAACGGCTCGAAGATCGGCACCGAAGGCGTGGGAAAGAACGACGCCTGGGCCACGTATTCCGCCGATCCGGACCTCGGCCTGGTGTACATCCCCGTGGGCATGCCGCTCATGGACGAATACGGCGGCCACCGTCCCGGCGACAATCTCTTCGGGAACAGCATCGTCGCCCTCGACGTCAAGACGGGCCAGCGAAGGTGGCACTTCCAGATGGTGCACCACGACATCTGGGACTACGACACGCCCATGGCGCCGAATCTGTTCGATGTCACGGTGGCCGGCCGGCCTCGCAAGGTGGTGGCGCAGACGACCAAGCAGGGGTGGATGTACGTGTTCGACCGCGTGAGCGGCGAGCCCATCTGGCCGATCATCGAAACACCGGTGCTGCAGAGCGAGGTGCCGGGAGAGCAGACGTCTCCCACACAGCCCATTCCCACCAAGCCTGAGCCGTACTCGCACCAGGGACTGGAAGAAGACGATCTGATTGACTACACGCCGGCGATCAGGGATTCCGCGCTGGCGCTCGCCAAACGGTGCCGCATGGGACCGTACTATATCCCGGCATCGCCCACCGATGGAACCGCCCCGAGCGGCTTCCGCTGCTCGTGGTACGCGCCGGGGGCGTCAGGCGGGGTGAACATTGACGGTGGCGCCGCGGTGGATCTCGAAACCGGAATGATGTACGTCGGGTCGCAGAGCGGCCTGTCCACGATCCAGGTGCAGAAGGACCCGTGTTCCGAGTTTCGCTACAGCTCACCGCACGACAACTGTGGGCTGATCGGGGCGCTCCCGCCGCCTCCCGGTTACACCCCGAATCCGGAGCTGCGCGGCGAGGGATTCTCGCGCAGGGCGGCCATGTCCACGATCGGCGGCGTGTCCATCCTGAAGCCGAAACCGCTCGGCGGCATAACGGCGTACGACATGCGGACCGGGGACAAGGCGTGGTGGATCCCGAACGGGACCATGGTGAACGTCACCAGCAACGATCCCGTGTTCGCCGGGGTGACCCTGCCGCCCATCGGCGGCCGCGGGCAGGCACAGATTATCGTCACCAAGACGCTCTTGATCTACGGCACCGGGCGGAGCGGACAGGACAATCCCCCGGGGCTCTACGCAGTGGACAAGGGCACCGGGAAGCAGGTGGGCAAGGTGCAGATCCCCTCGCGCACCACGGCCATGCCGATGACGTTCATGCACAAGGGCCGGCAGTACATCGTGTTTGCCACCGGTCTGGGAGGAATGAACAATTCGCTCGTGGCGTTGGCGCTGCCACGGAGACCGTGAGGCGCAAGCGCGGCACGGAGAGACACCATGAATGCAACCAGAGCGCTCATCACCGCGAGTCTGATCTGCGCCGCGCCGCCCGAGGCGAGCGCGCAGGGTCAAACAGCACCCACCAACGACGCCCCCAACCCCTACCGCACCATCGAGGGCTGGGCCCAGATGCCCCCGGGGCGACCCTGGGGCTCCACCAGCGCCGTGGCCATCGCCCCAGACGGCGTGAGCATCTGGGTCGCCGAGCGCTGCGGGGCGAACAGTTGCGTGGGCTCGAACCTCGATCCGGTCCTGCTGTTCGACTCCGACGGGACGCTGGTTCGGAGCTTCGGGGCGGGTTTGATGCTGTTCCCCCACGGCATTGACGTGGACTCGGAGGGCAACGTTTGGGTGACGGATTGCGCGTGCATCGGCCCCGCAGCCGCCGATACGGCCCGCGGCCACCAGGTCTTCAAGTTCAGCCCGGAGGGCAAACTGCTCATGACCCTGGGCAGGCCCGGCGGGGCGCGGGAGCCGGGGTTCTTCTTTCAGCCCAACGATGTCCTGGTGACGCCGGGCGGTGACATCTACGTGTCTGAGGGGCATTCCTCACGCGACGGGGCCAACGCCCGCATCCTCAAGTTCACCAGGGACGGCGCACTCGTGGCCTCGTGGGGCAGGCGAGGTAGCGCGCCGGGTGAGTTCGACCAGCCGCACGCTCTCGCGATGGACTCCCGCGGGCGGTTGTTCGTGGGAGACCGGAGCAACAATCGCATCCAGATCCTGGACCAGACGGGGCGATTCCTCGAGGAGTGGCGTCACTTCAGCCGGCCCAGCGGGCTGTACGTAGATAAGCATGACGTGCTGTACGTGGCCGACTCGGAGTCCGGCTCGGTGGCCAGGGACCGGCCGGAGTGGAAGCGCGGCATCCGCATCGGCAGGGCCACCGACGGTGTGCTGCTGGCTTTCATCCCCGATCCCGACTCGGCCACCACAGGAACCAGCGCCGCCGAGGGTGTCGCCGCGGACGCCAGAGGTAATATTTACGGGGCGGAAGTCGGACCACGGGCACTCAAGAAGTACGTCAAACGCTAGCGGAAGGACCCTGCCATGACGGTCACGTTCAAGGTCAACGGGAGGTCCACGACGGTGGACGTCCCACCGGAAATGCCGCTGCTCTGGGTATTGCGGGACGTGCTCGACCTCAAGGGCACGAAGTACGGGTGCGGCATCGCCGAGTGCGGCGCGTGCACCGTCCACCTCGACGGGGAGCCCACTCGCTCCTGCATCACCCCCGTGTCATCCGTGGAGGGCGCTGCGGTCACGACCATCGAGGGGCTCTCGCCCGATGGCTCGCATCCGCTCCAGCGCGCCTGGGAGGAGCTGGACGTACCCCAATGCGGCTACTGCCAGGCAGGGCAGATCATGTCCGCCGCCGCGCTGCTCGCCCGGAAGCCCAAACCGACCGACGCCGACATAGACGCCGCGATGAACGGCAATCTGTGCCGCTGCGCGACGTACCTGCGAATCCGCCAGGCCATTCACCGGGCGGCCGGAATGCCGGCCGTCGAGGCGGGCTCGACCGGCGCAACCCATTCCGCGCGCGCGGTGCGGCGCTCCTGAGGAGGAACCATGACCACGACCCTGAGCGTCAATCGTCGCCGCTTTCTCCAGGTGTCCGCCGCGGCGGGCGGGGGCCTGTTGCTCGCGGCCTACTTCGATCCGCTGGGCGTCCTGGCGAGCGAGGCGCCGGCGGAACTCTTGCCCAACGCGTTCATTCGCATTTCGCCCGACGGCATGGTCACGATCATGGCGCAGAACCCCGAGATCGGCCAGGGCGTGAAGACCATGCTCCCCATGATCATCGCGGATGAATTGGACGTGGACTGGAAGAACGTCCGCGTGGAGCAGGCCTCGTTCGATCCCACGAAGTACGCCAACCAGTACGCGGGCGGCAGCACGGCGACGCCCAATCACTGGACGCCCATGCGGCGGGTCGGAGCCGCAGGGCGAGCCATGCTCATCACCGCGGCGGCGCAGACGTGGGGCGTGCCCGAGGCGGAGTGCGAGACCGCGCCGGGCGTGGTACTGCATCGCCCGAGCGGCCGGCGCCTCACCTATGGCGAGCTGGCCGACAAAGCCGCCAGGTTGACCCCTCCCGACCTGGAAAGCGTGAAGCTCAAGGATCCCAAGGATTTCAGGATCATCGGCAAGCCCGTCCCGGGCGTGGACAATCATGCCATCGTGACCGGCAAGCCCCTGTACGGCATTGACGTCACCCTCCCCGGCATGCTGCACGCCGTGTATCAGAAGTGCCCGGTGTTCGGCGGCAAGGTGGCGAGCGCCAATCTGGACGAAATCCGCGCACAGCCCGGCGTTCGACACGCCTTCGTTGTCGAGGGTGGCGAGGCGCTCACCGGTCTGTTGGGCGGGGTGGCGATCGTGGCCGACACCTGGTGGGCGGCCCAACGCGCCCGCGAGAAGCTTCGCGTCGCCTGGAACGAAGGGGCCACCGCAGCGCAGAGCAGCGCGGGGTTCGCCGCGCGCGCCGCGGAGTTGTTCAAGCAGGCTCCGCACCGCTCCATTCGGAAGGACGGGGACGTGGATGCCGCGCTGCGGAGCGCGTCGAAGGTGGTGGAAGCCGAGTATTTCTATCCATTCATCGCGCACGCGCCGATGGAGCCGATGAACTGCACGGCGCACTTCAAAGACGGCAAGCTGGAGATTTGGGCGCCGACCCAGACCCCGGCCAGCGGCCGGCCGCTCGTGGCCCGCACGCTCGGCATGCGGGAGGACGACATCACGATCCACCTGATCCGAGCGGGGGGCGGGTTCGGCCGGCGACTGAACAACGATTACATGGTCGAGGCGGCGTGGATCGCGAAAGCAGTCGGCGTCCCGGTGAAGCTGGTGTGGACGCGCGAGGACGACATGCGGCACGACTTCTACCGCCCGGCGGGATTCCATCGTCTCACGGGCGCGGTGGACGCCGAGGGCAGGCTCGTGGCCTGGCGCAACCATTTCGTGACGTTCGGCGAGGGCGAGCGGTACGCGCCGAGCGCGAACATCTCCGAGGACGAGTTCCCCGCCCGCTTCGTCCCGAACTTCTCGCTGGACGTATCGGTCACGCCGCTCGGCGTGCCCACCGGGGCGTTACGCGCCCCTCGGAGCAACGGACTCGCGTTCGTATTTCAGTCGTTCCTCGATGAGCTGGCCCACGCCGCCGGGAGGGATCCGGTGCAGTTCCGCCTGGACCTCCTCGCCAACGCTCCCGTCCCGGCCCCGCCGCCTCCCGAGGGGCGGCAACCCGGGCCGACGTTCGACGCCGCACGCATGCGAGGAGTCCTGGAACTCGTGGCCGAGAAGTCGGGCTGGGGCAAGAAACTGCTTCCTCGGGGTACCGGCATGGGCGTGGCGTTCCACTTCAGTCACCGTGGCCACTTCGCCGAGGTGGTGCAGGCGACCGTGAGCAAGGCCGGGGTGGTCACGGTGGACAAAGTCTGGGTCGCGGGCGACATCGGCAGCGAGATCATCAACCCCAGCAACGCCGAGAATCAGGCGCAGGGCGCCATTCTCGACGGCATCGCCGAGGCGCTGGGCCAGGAGATCACGATCGAGCGCGGGCGCGCGGTGCAGAGCAACTTCCACGACTTCCCACTGCTGCGGCTGACGCAGGCGCCGCCCGTGGAAGTGCACTTCAGGAAAACCGCGTTCCCGCCGACCGGCCTGGGCGAGCCCGCGCTGCCGCCGGTGGTGCCGGCCCTGTGCAATGCGATCTTCGCCGCCACCGGCAAGCGGGTGCGGTCGCTGCCGCTGTCAAAGCAGGATTTGCGCTGGACCTAGCCGGGACCCTGCACACTGGAGAGCCCCCTGTGTCGCTAGGGCGCGGGGGGCTCTTTCGTTCGGTCAGCCGTGCCTTCGGGATGGAACGTGATGGATCCCGCCACGCCGAAGCTCCCCGTCGCCCGGAGCGCGCCTGTCTTGCGATCACCAGTGTGCGGCTTTCTGAACAGGAGCGAGGCCTCGGTGATGGCCTCCACCGTCCCGACCAGGACCACCAGGTCCCCGGCGTTGAATCGGAACTCGGGATCCGGCGTGTAGCGGACGGCGCCGTCGCGGATCGCGGCGAGCACGGTGCAGCCCGTCAGGCGGCGCAGGGCCAGCGTCGCGGGGCTCTCACCCACCGCGCGGGAATCGGCTTCCACCTCGACGGTCTCGATCGCGATCCGGGTTCCCAGGTGCCGCAGCGCATCGAGCTTGAGGGCGGGGAGCGTCAACCCGCGCAGCATTTCGTAGTGCTCGCCCCTGACCGCGTCTACCTCTCGGCGGATGGCGCTGGCCGGCACGCCGTAGAGCCGCAGCACGCGGGCGAAGATCTCGAGCGACGTCTCGAACTCCTCCGGGATCACCTGATCGGCACCCAGCCGTTCGAGCTCTTCGATCTCTTTGACGTACCGCGTGCGCACGACGATCGAAATGTCCGGATTGAGATGTCGCGCCACCGCCACGCCACGCCGCTCTTCGGCCGGCGCCGAGATGGCAAACACGATGACGCGAGCCCGCGCAATGCCGACGCGCTCGAGCACCTCGTGTCGCGTCGCGTCCCCGAAAACGATGGGTTCCCGGGCGAGGCGTGCCTGCCGTACCACCTGGCCGTTCTGTTCCAGAATGACGTACGGAATGTCAGCGCCCCTGAGCGCCCGCACGAGGTTCCGGCCGTTGAGCCCGTATCCGACCACGATCACGTGGTCTGAAAGGGCCTGCGCTGCCCCAGCCTCGTGTGGCGCGATCGGCGCGGGCACGCCGCCCCTGAACCGCTCCCCCCAATCCGCGACCGGGCCGGACGCCTGAATGATGAATGGCGCCGCCAGCATCGAAAGCACCGATACGCCGAGGAACAGCTGATATGAGTCGCCGGTCAGGAGCCCGAGCGGCTCGGCCACGTCAGCCAGGATGAACGAGAACTCCCCCACCTGCGCCAGCGCGAGCCCGCTGATCACGCTCACCTGAAACGTGCGCCGGAGAGCACGGACCACGCCACCCGCGATCAGGGCCTTCAGGACCACCAACGCCAGCGTGGCCCCGAGGAGGAGCGCCCAGTGATTGGCCGCGAACCTCAGGTCCAGCAGCATGCCGACGGAGGTAAAGAAGATCCCGCTGAACGTATCCCGGAATGGGAGCACGTCGGACAGCGCCTGGAGACCGTATTCCGATTCGGAAACCACGAGGCCGGCGATGAAGGCGCCCAGGGCGAGGGAAAGCCCGACGCTGGCCGTGACGTACGCCGCACCCAGGCCGAACACCACGATGCAGAGCGTGAAGATCTCCCGATTACGGATGGCGGCCACGCGCTCCAGCAGCCGCGGCACGACCATGCGTCCCACCAGCACGAGGAGCGTGGTCACCACGAGCGCGATGCCGATTTGGAGAGCCCCTGGCTGGTCCCCGGTGGGGCCCGCGCCGGCCAGCACCGGCACCAGCACCATGAGGGGCACCACACAGAGATCCTGGAACAGCAGGATCGCAATGACCACGCGACCGGGCGCCGTGTCCAGCTCGCCCCGGTCCGTGATCACCTTGAGCACGATGGCGGTGGACGAGAGCGCCACTAACGCGCCAACAAAGACCGCCTGGTTCAGCGGCGCCGAGAAGGCTCGCGCGATCAGCGCCGCGACCAGAATCGTCCCGCCCATTTGCAGCAGCCCACCCACGAGCACCGTGCGGCCCAGCTGGATGATGCGCGACAGTGACAGCTCGAGCCCGATGGCGAAGAGCAACAGCACCACGCCGATCTCGGCCAGCGCGGCCACCGAATCCGGATGGCCGATGACCCCCAACCCATGCGGTCCGATCGCAACCCCGGTCAGCAGGAAACCCACCACGGTCGGCAACTTGAGTCGCTGCGCCACCACCACGACGGGCAGCGCCACCACGACCAGGATCACGAGGTCCCGCAGGACCGCGAATTCGCGCATGGCGAAGCTTGGCGACGGAGCGCGCCGGAGAAAAGGGTGGGCGGAGATCTTGCGCCGGCCGCGCGGACGGGGGAGGATATCGGCGTCCCGATGGGAGGGTCAGATGAGACCAGCCAGTGTGACCGTCACGCTTGCGGCGATGGTCGTGTGCGCGACGGCGCTGATGCCGCAGCAGGGTCAGCAGATGAGCTTCTTCATTACCAGCGCCGGCCCGGGGAACGGAGCCGATTTGGGCGGGCTCGAAGGAGCCGATCGCCACTGCCAGCGGTTGGCCCAGGCGGCCGGCGCCGGGACCCGTACCTGGCGCGCCTACCTCAGCACCATCACGCCGGACGGGCGCGCGGCCGTCCACGCCAGGGACCGCATCGGCCGGGGTCCCTGGTACAACGCCAAGGGTGTGATGGTAGCGCAGAGCCTGGCCGACCTGCACAGCGACAACAACCGGCTGAACAAGGAGAACTCGCTCACGGAGAACGGCGAGATGGTGAACGGCCGCGGCGATACGCCCAACATGCACGACATCCTCACGGGCTCCAACCTCGATGGAACGGCGTACACCGAGGAGGGCTACACCAACTGTGGGAACTGGACCAGCAGCGGGACCGATGGCGGGGCCCGCGTTGGACACCACGACCGCCAGGGAGGCGGCCAGAATCCCACGTCATGGAACTCGGCGCACACGTCGCGAGGGTGCAGCCAGCAGAACCTGGTGGCGACCGGCGGCAACGGGTTGTTCTACTGTTTCGCCATCAACTAGTGATGCTCCAACTTAATGTCCCTAATTGTGAGGAGGCGTGCCAGCGGATGC
>CAZVKD010000019.1:0-17594 GCA_964627675.1 uncultured Gemmatimonadaceae bacterium | reverse complement strand
GATGACCCGGACCTCCATCCCGCCGGAGTTGGTCAGCGTGTACACGTGCACCGAGTCCTCGCTCGGCAGGAAGCCGAACAGCTCGCGCGTCACTGCGGGGGAGTGTCGCGTGGCCTCGGGCCCGCACCCCGCGAGTAGCGCGAGGCCGGCGAGGGCGAACCAACGCAAGTCGGATGGCCGTGTCATGAGTTCGTGACGCTGCCCTGAAGGGTTGGGGGTCATTCGGAACGGGTGAGGATCATGGCCGCCGTCATGTGCGCCGTGACGTTGGCGGTCGTCTTGAACATGTCCGGTATCGCGTCAACCGCAATGAGGATCCCGGCGCCCTCGGCGGGTAGGCCGAGCTCGACCAGCACCGGTGCCAGGAGAAACAGACTGGCGCTCGGGATCCCGGGCACACTGAAGCTGATCAAGGTGGAGGTGACCACCAGGCCGACCATGGCTCCCAGTCCGACCTGGACGCCGTAGAGCTTGCCGAGGAACAGGGCGCCCACCACCCACGCGAGTGGTACGTTGACTCGGAAGACCGAAACGGCCAGCGGGAGCGCGAAACCGGTGATGGCCGGCGAGGCTCCCAGCCGGTCCCGCGCGCCGGCGATCAGGGCGGGAAGCGCGGCGAGAGACGACCGCGAGCTGAAGGCCACGGCCTGCGCCGGCGCTACGGCGGCCGCGAAGCGCCGGATCGGGACCGCCCCGAATACGGCCGCCATGAGATACAGGAGCGCGGTGTACGCCAGCATCACCGCGGACAGCGTCAGGACGTAGTGAACCAGGGCGCCCGCCGCTGCCGCGCCCATTCGGGCGCCAAGCGCCAGGGCCAGGGCGAAGATGCCGATCGGCGCCACGGCCAGCACCCACCCCACGATCGTGAGCATCGTGTCGCTCACGGACTGGAACAGCCGGACGACGGGCTCTCGTCGCGCCGGGCCCAGGCGGGTGAGGGCCAGCGCGAACACCAGCGCGAAGACCACCACCGGAAGCATGCTCCCATCGGCGGCCGCTTTGATGGGGTTGGCGGGGATGGTCTCGACCAGGCGCTGGGTGAGCGAGGGCATTGGTGGTGGATCGGCCGTCGAGGCTGCCCCGGCGCGCAGACTCTCCGCCGCGGCCGCGGTCACGTCGAGCCGGTCAAGGGACAATGGTGCCACGGCCAGGGTGAACAGGCCGCCCGCGAGAAGCAGGCCCACGAACACGGGCGCCGCGAGTCCCCCCATTCGCCCGATGCGCCGCAGGTCCGCATGCTCGGCGACGCCGGTGATGACCAGCGCCACGACCAGCGGAATCACCGTCATGCGAATGGCGTTGGTCCACAGCGTGCCGATGGGCTCGAGAGCCAGGGCGACTTCCAGGGGCGCGCCGCCCAGCGCGGCCGCGCCGATGCCGAGCGCCAGTCCGATGATGAGCGCGAGAAGAACGCGGGCGGTCACGGGATGCGCTGGAGCCGTGGAGGTCAGTCGAGTGGGTGCGAAGTGCGACGAATAGACCGCGCCGGGACGCTACGGTCAAGCCTGGCGGAAACGTTATGCTTCCGGCGTCCCTGAGTGTGTGAGATGGTGGCGCTGGCTTACGCTCGGCTTGAGGCTGCGGAGCGCCGTCGCGCGCTCGTGGGCGCAGTCGGCGTTCATCGCGGTCATCGGAGGCCTGGCGGGAGGCGTGATCGCGCTGCCGGTGAACGGGATCGTCACCAGCACCACCAACTGGGCGAGCGTCAGCGAGGTCGCGTTCAGCTTCCGGATCACGCCAGGACTCTTGCTGGCGGGTGTGGCCTTCGCCGTCGCGATGGGACTGGTTGGCGGGTTCTTCCCGGCTCGTCGCGCCGCCCGGATGCCCGTGGTCCAGGCGTTGCGGGAGTAACGACCCAATCGTAGCTTCGCGCCAACCCAAGCGTGCCGACGATCCCCTCCATGCTGTGCCCCGCAGGTGTTGTCCCGACTGTGGCGGTTTCTGTGCTGGCCGCCTGCGCGACGAAGCCCGCGCCGGTTGCCACGGCGCCGGCCCCGCCTCCCGACACCGTCAGGATCGTGGACACGGTGCGCGTGGCTGCTGCCGCGGACCGAGATCTCGAACAACGCGTCGCGACGCTCCAACTCCAGTTGCTGGGCAAGGACGCCGAACTCGCCGACCTGCGCGAGCAGCTCGACGGGGCCATTCGGGAGGTCGTGCGGTCCATGGCGCGAATGCAGACGCTCGCGACCCGCGCCGAAGCGGCATCGGCCATGGCGGAGGCGGAAGTGGCGGTGCAACAGCTCGAGACCAGGCCCGGCGGCCGGTCGGCCGCGGAGTACGCCCAGGCCAAGCGGTTGCTTGACATGAGCGGTGCGGAATTCAACCGGCAGAACTTCGGCGGGTCGGTCTATCTGGCCAACCAGGCCAAGACGACCGCAGCCACGGCGCGCGGGCGTCTGGCCGAAACGGCGGGCGATTCACTGCTGCCCGATGAGGTCCGTTTCAGCGTGCCGCTGCGTCTCAGGCTCACGGGGCGAGGCAACGTCCGGAGCGGTCCGGGAACGCGATACGGCGTTGCGTTCACCCTCGAGCGTGGCACCGTGGTGCAGGCGCACTCGTACGCGGGTCAATGGGTCCGTGTCAGCGACGACCAGGGCCGGCGCGGCTGGATCTTCCACACTCTGGTTACGAGCGGGAAGTAGTCCCCTTCGACTTCCGGGGCTTCGGCGCAGGGGCGGCGCTCGCGGTGACTACGCAATTGCGACCCTTCTTCTTCGCCTGGTAGAGCGCGGTGTCGGCGGCTGACAGCAGCGCCTGAGCCGTCTCGCCGTGGTCCGGACATGACGCCACGCCGATACTGAGCGTCACGCCCGCTGATCCGCCGTCCACCATGAACTGCTCCTGCGCGACGCGGGTGCGGATGCGTTCGGCCACTTCGGCGCCGCCTTCCGGGCCCGTTTCCGAGAGCACCACCGCGAACTCCTCGCCACCGTAGCGCGCCGGCAGGTCCAGCACGCGCACGGCTTCCTTCAACACCTTGCCCACCCGTGCCAGTACGTCGTCTCCGGCCAGATGCCCGTAGGTGTCGTTGTACCGCTTGAAGTGATCCACGTCCATCATCAGCACCGTGCACGGGCGTTCGTGACGGGCGCTGCGGCGGACCTCCTGGTCCAGGGCGGTGAGCAAATGACGGCGGTTGGATAGGCCGGTCAACACATCGGTGACGCTGAGTCGCTCCAACTCGCGTCGCGACTCGCGCAGCCGCACGACCATGTCGTTGAACACCTGCGTCAGGTATCCGATCTCGCCCCTCGCGGTCACCGGCAGATCAACCCCGAGATCGCCGGCGGCGACCTGAGCCGCTGCCTGCGTAAGGCGATTCAGCGGGCGGACCATCAGCGCGCCAAGCCCGTAGGCGAGAGTGCCCACGAGGACCAACAGCGCGCCGATGAGCAGGAGCGTCACGTTGCGGAGGCGGGCAACCTGGGCGTACGCCGCCGAGCGCGGGATCGCCGCCACGACCGACCAGCCGACCTGCGGGACCTCCACCAGACTTCCCAGCACCGGCACCCCCCGTGCATCGCGATACTCGACCGACACGTCGCCCGCGCCGCGCAGCCGGCCCGTCGCGACCGCCGGCAGCATCGAATCCGCCTCCCCGGTGGCGGCGATGACCAGGCCGGCGCGATCCACGATCGAGATCCGGCCGGCCCCGCCGGGGTTCAGGTTGGCGAGACTTTGGCTGACGGACGTGAGGTTCGTGCGCGCCACGAGCCCGCCGAAGAACCGGCCGCTCGGGGCGATGACCGGGACGGCGATGGCAAGGCGGGTGGCGCCGTCGTCGTCCCGGTACGGATCACCGACGACGACGTCGTCCGTGCGCAGTCGCCGCGGCCAGCCCTCCGGCAGCCGGATCGGTCCGGGTTGCGGCTCGCTCGAGGCCACGGCCCTGCCTGAAGGATCCACCACGACAAGCTCATCGTAGTCCTCCACCCGTTCGTTCACCGATCGCAGGTAGTCTCGCAGTCGAACGCGGGCCTGGGCGCCCTGGCCGCGTTGCAGTCGGTCCAGGTTCTCGGATACCTCGTACGAGCTCCCGAACACCCGGAGCTCGTAGAGCCGTCCCTTGGTCCACAGATCCACCTCCCGGGCGGCTTGCGACGCCGCGCTGGCGAGTTCTTGGGAGATCTTCTCGACCAGAGAGCGGCGGTTCTGCATGTACGAGATCCACGCCGTCGTGAGTCCGGGGAGCAGGGTTGCCGCGATGGTGAACGCCACAAGCTGGTTCTTGATGCCGGCCAGTCGAGCGCGGGCCAGGACGTTGGAGACGGTGCGCTCCCAACCACTCATCGAGCCTGACTCCCGGGCGTCGTGCGAAGCGGCGGCGTCGTGGGCGGCGGGCGCCGGTGACGCGTCGCCTGCTCGTAGCCATAGGCCAACCGGATGAGCTGGGCTTCGCTCCACGCACGCCCGAAGAAGGTGATGCCGGCCGGCAAGATCCCGCCCCGAGTGTATCCCATGGGCACTTGAATGGCGGGCCAGCCCGTGGCAGGGGAGAACAGCTGGCTGTTGTCGCCGTGGGGCGTGTTCAGATCGCCGATCAGGCGCGGCGGGTTGCTCCAGGTGGGATAGACCAGCGCGTCGAGCCGCTGTCGCTCCATCACCCCAAGGACGGCGGTTCGCAGCCCCTCGCGGAATCGCTGGTTGCCTTCGCACCCGGGGTTGCTATCCGGCGGCAGCTCGACGCTCTGCGCTTGTTCCAGGCGCGGGCGGATCGAGGGATGAAACCGCCCGCTCCGGATGATCTCGGCGAGGCTCCTCACGGGCGTTCGGCCTCCGGTGCTCGCCATCCAGCGCTCCAGATCGAACTTGAATCGGTTGCACGAGCCAGTCGCGGCCTGTCGCAGGGAGTCCAGCTCGGGGATCAGCACGGTGTCCACGATCGTCGCGCCGGCGGCACGCATGTCCTCCAGCGCGCGGGCGAACACCCGCAGCACCTCGGCATCGGCGGTGGGTCGCTCGTAGGCCTGGCGCAGGACGCCGATCCGCGCCCCTCGCAGCCCGTCCTTCACGAGCGACGCTCCATAGTCGGGGATCGTTCGGCCGCGGCTCGCCTCGGTCGCCGGGTCATCGGGGTCGTATCCCACGATCACCTGAAACACCGCCACCGCGTCGGCCACGGTCCGCGCCATGGGGCCGGCAATGTCCGCCGCCAGGTTGAGCGGCACGATCCCGGCGCGGCGGGTGAGCCCCATGGTAGAGCGGATCCCCACCAGGGCCTGATGCGAGGACGGGCCGCGAATGGAGTTGCCCGTGTCCGTGCCGAGTCCCACCGCGCCGCAGTTGGCGGCGACCGCCGCCGCGGTGCCGCCGCTCGAGCCCGCCGTCACGCGATCGAGCGCGTAGGGGTTCTTGGTGTAGCCCGGCAAAATGGAGTTCACGGTTTCGTACGGACTGAACGCGAACTCCGCCATGTTGGACTTCGCCAGCACGATCGCGCCCGCTTGGCGAACCCGCCGAACCTGAAAGGCATCGCGGCCGGACATGAACCCCTCGAGCGAGAGCGAGCCCGCCGTGGTAGGCAGGTCCGAGGTCTCGAAGTTGTCCTTGACGATGATGGGAACGCAGTGCAGCAGCCCAATCGGCCCACTCCGGCCGAACACGTCGTCGAGGGAGTCCGCGGTCCGTAAGGCGGCGGAATTCACGACAACAAGCGCGTTCAACGCGGGGCCGTTCCTGTCGTACGCCTCGATCCGGCGCAGGTACTGCTCGACCAGACCTCGACAGGTGATCGCGCGGGATCGGAAGGCGGCGTGGATGTCTGCGATCGTGGCCTCGTCAATGACGAAGTCCGGCGCCGGAGACGGCGGCGCCGCGGCCGCTGTCGGGACAACCTGCGCCGGGGCCTGGGCGGAGAGCGGCCCTCCTTCGGTCAGGGGCGTGAGCAGCGCAGCGGCCCACGTCACTGCGGACCGCCGCGCAACCCGCCGGACAGCGGTCCCGGCGAACGCGCTGGTCAACGGCGCGCCTCCGAGGCGGCTCGGACGGTGACGTTCTTGTACACCGTGCCGCCCTTCATCACGAACACCACGTGCTGAAGCGCCGCGACGTCGTCCAGCGGATCGCCGTTCACCGCGATGATGTCGGCTTCCATGCCGGGGGCGACCGCGCCGATCCGGTCCGCCATGCCCAGCGCCATGGCGGCGAGGGACGTCGTCCCGATGATCGCGTCCATGGCGGGCTGTCCCGCCACCCGCACCCGGTAGATCGTCTCGCGCGCATTCTGGCCGTGGGCGCCGGCCGTGGCGTCGGTGCCCATGATGAGCCGCAGTTGCGGGTGCGTCAACGCCGCCTTGAACATGGCGAGCTTCATTGGGATGCCGCGCTCCATGTAGGCGAAGCCGGCCTCGTCGTAATTGCCAATCCCCAAATACCGGGGCTTGTTCTCGATGTAGTTCTGGGACACGAGGCCGATGTTGGGCTCGAAGAACGTCCCGTGCTGGGCCATAAGCCTCAGCTCCTCATCGGTGACCTGGCTCCCGTGCGTCACGGCGGTGCACCCCGCCAGCGCCGCGGCTCGAACGGCGGAGGCGGCGTGCGCGTGCACCCAGATGCGCTTGCCGGCCGAGCGAGCCGCCTCGCAGGCGGCCACGATCTGCGCATCGCTCAGCGTCTGCGCCCCGCCCTCGCGGATGCTTTTGGAAGCGAAGATCTTGATGAGGTCGGCGCCCCGCGCGGCCATCTCGCCGACCCACCGGCGGATCTCCCCCGGTGCCATGGCGGTGTCGGTGAGCGAGGAAACGGAGGTCAGGAGCCGCGGGCCCGGAAGTCCGCCGCTGGCGATGGCCTCGCGCAGGGGAACGTCCAGCGGGGCCCCGATGGACTGTACGGTGGTGTAGCCGGCCATCAGGGTGACGTATGCGTTTGCCGCGGCGGCCAGCACCTGTTCGGCCGGTGTCTCGCCTTCGTTCCTCGCGCGTCCATCCTTGCCGAAATGCGACGTCATGTGGACGTGCGTGTCAATCAGTCCCGGCAGCACCGTCAGGGCGGAAAGGTCGTACGTCGCGGTCTGCCCCGACCATGGCTCGATGCGTCGGATCTGCGAGCCCGCCACGACGACCGCGACGTTGCGCTCGGTGCCGCCGCGACCGTCAATCAGCCGCCCGGCGTGAAGCACAATCGGCGCCTGCGCGGCGCACCACCGCGGTGCCAGGACGACTGCCACTGCGGCGATCGCCCTGGCCAGCCGGCGCACCTCACTCCCCTTCATACTTGAACGAGACTCGGATCTTGGCGCGGTAGGTCTCGATCTTCCCGTCATCGAGCACCATGTCGAGTTGCACCACCTCCGCGACGCGCAGGTCTCGCAGCGTCTTCGCCGCGCGGGCGACGGCCGCCGCGGCGGCCTTCTCCCAGGACTGGGTGCTGGTCCCGATCAACTCGATCACCTTGTACACGCTTTCCGCCATGGCTGACCTCCGGTTCGAGGATCGGCCGCCGATCCGGCGTCCCGTAATGGGTACGGTGGGGGCCTGCGCGGCCGCGGCAGGAAACTGCCGCGAAGTCCGAGTTGGCGATAGGGCGACACACGTGGCGCTGGAGCGATCGGCGGCCGTCTCAGGCTGGAAGGATGCAACCAAACGGCCGGTTCAGACATCGAATAGTCTTGAAACGGACGGACCCCTCCGATGATACGGCCAGGCATTGCTGTGGTGAGGTTGGCGGCGACGGCCGGCCTATCACAGGTGGCGGTTGCCCAGAACATCCACCCGACCGCGCCACCCGAGGTCCCCGCACAGGTGCTGCGCGGCGGTATTCGGTTGGACGGCGTGCTGGATGAGGACGTGTGGCGCGCCGCCGCGGCGGCGACCGACTTCCGACAGCAGCAGCCCGATGAAGGGAAGCCAGCCACGCAGCGGACCGAGGTACGATTCGCCTACGATGCCGCGGCGCTGTACGTGGGCGCCCGCATGTTCGCGGACGGCGGCCCGGCGGGCGTACAGACGCGGCTCGTGCGGCGCGATGCAGATCCGGATTCGGATTATCTCGAACTGATCGTCGACACATATCACGACCACGTGGGGCGGCTGATCTTCCGGGTGAACCCGTCCGGGGTTCGGGGGGACGCGAACGGACTGGGCGGCGGGTTCGACCAGTCGTGGGATCCCGTCTGGGACGTCGCGACCGCCATTGACTCGCTGGGGTGGACGGCGGAGCTGCGCATTCCATTCTCTCAGCTTCGGTACGCGGAGACCACGGAGCCGCAGACCTGGGGGCTCCAAATCTGGCGACAAGCGAATCTCCGCAACGAACTATCCATGTGGTCGTGGTGGGGTCGGATGGAGAGTGGCGGCCCCTCCCGGTTTGGGCATCTCGCCGCGCTCGTTATCGCCCGAGCGCTCGGTCGCGCCGAACTGCTCCCGTACGCCGTGGGCCGCTTCGCGAGCAAGCCCGTGGACGATCCCCGAGACCCGTTCCAAGAGCCACATGCGCTCGACGGTCGGGCCGGACTCGACGCTCGCGTGCTACTCACCTCCAACCTGACCGCGACCGCGACGGTCAACCCGGATTTCGGGCAGGTGGAGGTGGATCCGGCCGTGGTCAACCTGTCGGCGTTCGAGACCTTCTTTCAGGAGCGGCGGCCGTTCTTCGTGGAGGGGGCGGGGTACTTCGGGTTTGGCGGGTTGAGCTGCTTCTTCTGCTCCAACGTTTCCAACCTCGGACTGTTCTACAGCCGGCGTATCGGCCGTGCCCCGCAGGGATCGGGTAACGCGTTCGCGGCGGGGCCGTACGCCGACGTGCCGGACAACACGGCGATTCTGGGTGCCGCGAAACTCACCGGTCGCACCTCGTCGGGCTGGTCCATCGGTCTCATGGATGCCGTGACGCGGCGCGAGCGCGCGACAGTCCTGCGGGCCGATGGATCCCTGGGTAGCGTGACGGTCGAGCCGTTCACCAACTATTTCGTGGGCCGCGTCGCCAAGGACCTTCGCGGCGGAGCCACGGTGATCCGGGCAATGGGCACGTCCGTGATGCGCGAGCTTGATGGTCCGTATTTCCGGGACGGCCTCACGCGGCGCGCGGAGTCGTTCGGCCTCAGCAGCGACATGTGGTTCGCGAACCGCAACTACCGGCTCATGGCGCAAATGGCGGCCACGCAAGCGTCCGGCGAGCCGGCGGCGATCCTGCGCCTCCAACGTTCGAGCGCGCGCTACTTCCAGCGACCTGACCGCGGCAACGGATCGAACGGGTTGCTGAGCGACGCGTACGATTCGTCGCTCACGGCCCTTCGCGGCGTCGGCGCGTACGCGCGGCTGGCTCGCGAACAGGGCAGTCTGCGATGGGAAATCTCGACCAATCTCCGCACGCCCGGATTCGAGAACAACGACATCGCGTTCCTGTCGCGTGCGGACTACTGGTGGATGAGCGGCAACGTCATGAAGCAGTGGACCAAGCCCACGAGCTGGTACCGCAACTTGTTCGTCCTTGGCGGCGCGCAGCAGCAATATAATTTCGACGGCGACCTGACAGACCGCCAGAGCCACCTGTTCGCGTACATCCAGCCCCTGAACTACTGGGATATCAGCGCCTTCTGGATTCACCGGCCCGCCTTGCTCGACGATCGGCTGAGTCGGGGCGGCCCAGTGCTGGGAAGGGCGCGCTCGGACTTCTGGGCCGCCAATATCTCGACCGACCGTCGCAAGCCGGTGGTCGCGACCGCGTTCGGCAACGTCGGGTGCACGGCCGACGGCGATTGCGATCACAACGTCGAAGTCAACCTGGAGGTCAGACCCGCATCGAACGTCGCTCTGTCCCTTGGGCCATCCCGGGGCCGCGACGAGTCACGCGCGCAGTACGTAACCAGCGTGCCCGACTCCACGGCGACCGCGTTCTTCGGCCACCGATACGTGTTCGCCGACCTGGTGCAGCGTTCGCTTTCGATGAACACCCGACTCAACCTGACGCTCTCGCCGGACCTCACCTTCGAATTATTCGTCCAGCCCCTGGTCGCGAGCGGCGAATACTCGCGGTACAAGGAGTATACGGCTCCGCGGTCCCAGCAGCGCGTGGTGTACGGCGAGGGTGCGGGGACGGTCATCGTCACGCCGGGAGAGCGAGACACGTACACCATTGACCCGGATGGAGCCGGTCCGGCAGCGAGCTTCGCCGTGGAGGATCCCAGCTTCACACTTCGGTCGCTCCGCGGCAACGCCGTGCTCCGGTGGGAGTATCTCCCCGGATCCACCCTGTATCTCGTCTGGGCCAGACGCAGCGCGTCAGAACTGGCTCGCGGCACCATCGTCTTCGGGGAAGACGCTCGGGCGCTGTTTCGGGGACCCACCGAGAACATCGTTCTCATCAAACTGAACTACTGGTTGGGACTTTAGCGCGCTCCGCCCGGTGAGTCGAGGAACTCCACCACGCCGCCGAATCCCTGGTCGAACACCAGCTCCGCCGGCACCCGCGAGTCCCAACATCCCAGGATGATGGCGAACGGCTCCTGGCCCTGGGCGAGCCGGGCGCGGTCCACCGGACTCAGGCGCGGTGCCGGTCCGGATGCGTTCGCCACGAATCGGCGGTTGCCCGCTTCCAGGCGCTTCAGCGCTTCGCGTGCCGTGATCAAGGAGAGAGCGGGCCGCCCCCAGCGCGATCAGGACGACGGCCGGCCCCCATCGTCATCCATGTCGATGATGTAGGCTGGCAGGCGACCGGACGCCATGAGATATACCATTACACCGACGAGCCCCAGGATGACGGTGAGCACCAGCCAGCCGAGTACACCGGGCTCCGCTCGCCCCTGGGGTGTGCCGAATGTGACGTACGTCATGACGCCCCACACCAGGGCCAGTATTGGCATGACGATCCACAGCGTCCAGCCGGGCAGGTACACCTTCATCTTCTTACCCACGAGCGCCTCCAATGGACCGCGTCCCACGCCCAACGTGCACCGGCGGTGACGGCCGCCAAGACGTCGCCCCGGTACCCCTTCAGCGATACCCTGCGGCTTACAACTGGAACTGGCGCGCGTACCGCCCGCCCGCGGGAGGACCGTCGGCGCCGGCCGGATGCGACCTGAGGCGCCGGCTCAGCGAGGAGCGCTCGCCAGTTCTCGGACCGCCGCCGCGAGCATGCGCAGCTTCGGCGCGTCCGCGGCGCCGGGTGCGTCACCCTCGAGCTGCACAACGAGCCGGGCCAGCGCCTCGCTCCGCCGGCTGCCTGACAACCGTTCGGCCTGCGCCAGCCCGTCTCGTGCCGCCGCGATGCGATCGGGCGGGAGACCCCGGGAGCGTTCCAGCTGATCCAGGTACGCCCGTGCCAGCGGAAAACTCGGCGGCCAGACGATCTGGGGCTGTTCCTGCGCGTTCAGGTACTCCCAGCGCACCGTCCTGGCCGCGTCAATCTCGTTCTGCGAGATGAACGCGCTCGGCACGAGTTCGAACACGTCCAGGCCGCGGGCGATCTCGGAGCTGTAGATGTAGCCGTTGTACCAATACACCGACCACGAGCCGGCCTGCACCAGCCGGGTGGAGTCCATAGGCCCGCGGTCGTGAAAGGCGATCTCCACGGGTCGCTCCGGGTCGGTCCAGTCGAAGACCGAGATGCCGCCCTGATACCACCCCTGGACCATGATGTCGCGTCCGGGGATGGGGACCAACGAGCCGTTGTGCGCCACGCAGTTCTCGTACGGCGTCTGCGGCGCCGGCATCTTGTAGTAGCTCTTGAAGGTCATGCGGTTGTCGGCCAGCGTGAAGATGGCGTTCGCGCCCCACTCGTAGTTGTCCGTCGCGCGGCAACGGGGTTGCGACCCGCCTCCCCATTCGTCCGTGAACAGAATCTTCGAGCCGTCGTTGTTGAACGTCGCCGAGTGCCAGAACGAGAAGTTGGAGTCGGCTACGGCGCCGATGCGCTTGGGGTTGGCGACGTCCCGGATGTCCAGCAACAGCCCGTAGCCCCCGCAGGCACCGCCGGCGAGGCCAATGGCGGGATACACGGTAATGTCATGGCACTGGGTGGGCCCGGTTCGCCGGCGCGAGGCGGCAGCGGCGAGGACGGCAGGGTCAACGCCGGCGGCCCGCATCCGCGCGACCTGCTCGGCGGAATCGGCCGCTGGCTCCGCGTGGCGGGGTGGGGCGGGGAGGTCCTGGAAGATCCGCGGCGAGCTGACGATGCGCGCCTGCTCCGGATGGGCCAGGGGAACTCGAATCACTTCGATGCGGAACAGCGCGGTGTTCGGATCCTCCTCCGGCGGCAAGGCGGAGCAGCCCGGCAGCTCGCGGGGCGAGCGCACGGGGGCCGATCCCGAGACGTAGATGTAGACGTTGGCGGCATCCCGCGGATCGGTCACCACTGTGTGGGTGTGCGATCCGCGACAGGTCTGAACGTTGGCGATGTATGTCGGGTTCCGGATGTCGCTGATGTCGAAAATCCGGATCCCGCGCAGTCGCTCATGACTGACCGAGTCGGGCACGCCCTGGAGACCGCAGTCGAGCCGGCCGCTGGTGGACTCGCCCGAAACGAACAGCAGGTGCCGGTAGACGGAGACGTCGCTCTGCGACCCGGGGCAGACGTACGCCTTCACCAATGCCGGCCGTCTCGGGTTTGACACGTCCCAGACCTGATGGCCGCTGTAGTTGCCCTGAATGACGTAGTGCCCGGTGAAGGCAAGGTCCGAGTTGGTGAGCCGGCGATCGCCCGGCGTCTCGCGATTCAGGAACGGCTCCGACGGCGGCGTCTTCGACACCACTCGGAGGTTCCACACCGCCTCCTCCGCGTCCATCCAGCCGGCCCGAAGCCCCACGCGTGGGTCCGGCCTGGGCGGCTGCGCGGCCGTGACTCCGGACGGCGCCGGCGCGGAGGACGGGCCGGCGGCATACGAGCCGCCGCAGGCCGGGGCGGATAGCACCGCCATGATGAGCGGGATAGAGAGATGCTGACGTTGCTGGTCGAACGGGTTCATGGCTACGAATCCGGTGAGGGACGGAGTCGGAATCGGCGACGAGGTTCGGACAAGATGATTAGGGGCTGCGGCCGGCGGAAGACATCGCCGCAAGCATCGCCTGCATGCGCTCGATTTCCGTCACCTGATCCGCATGGATGTCTGCCGCCAGCTTGTAGACGTCGTCATCTTGAGCGGCGCCGTGCGACGCGAACAGCTGATCCACCATGGTCAGGGCACCCTCGTGATGCTGGATCATGTAGATGAGAAAGAGGCGGTCGAACTCCGGACCTCGCGCGGCGTCGAGCTGCATCAGCTGCTCCGGGGTGAGCATCCCCGGCATGAGAGCATGGTCGGCCCCGGCCCCCATGTGGTGGGAGGCGTCCCCCGCCGGCACCGGCTGGTTCCGCTCTCTGAGCCAGCGTTGCATGAAGGCAATCTCGTCGCGCTGCGCGACCGCGATGCGCTGGCACAGGATGCGCACCGCGGGGCTCGCGCCGTGCGAGGTCGCCCAGCCCGCCATGAGGACCGCTTGAGCGTGGTGCGGGATCATGCCGGTCATGAACTGTACGTCGGCTGCGGAAAACGGGGCGCGCCCGCCGTCCGCGCGTGAGAGGGCGGCGGGGGTGAGCGCCGGCTGGGTGCTCGCAGGTCCCATGACCGCCGGCGCCCGGGCGGTGCCGCCGCAGGCTCCCAAGCAGATCCCCGCGAGCAGTCCACCCACCGCACCGGATACTGTGGAACGGTTCATATGCGGATGTGCGCCGCCTCCGGCCGCTCGAGCGCGTCCACGATTCTATATCAGTCCGCCCGCGGTTGGAAAGCTCCCCTGATCGGGCGGATGGGATTGCGCGGCCCCCATCGAAGGGCCCAGCTCAGCTGCTCCATTGTGCCCGCAATGGCTCACCCGGCCTATCGGCCGGCACGCGCAACGACCCCGCGCGCCCTTACCCTGTTGACAGAACCCGTTGGGGGTGAGGCGTCCCCATGCCGATCTACACCTACCGCTGTCGCAGTTGTCGCCACGAGTTCGACCGGCTGGAGAAGATGTCCGCCGGGATGCGGGCCGAGTGTCCCGAATGCGGCCAGCCGGCCGACCGCCGGATCGCCGGGTGGGTGGGGATCGCGGTAAAACGCGGCGGGCCCACCGGCTGCGCCGATCCCACGCCGTCCGGCGGTTGCTGCGGGGGCGGGTGCGGCCTGAACTGACTCAGTCGTTCGGGCGGGAACCGGCAAACCCTTCCGTTCCGATCGAGGGCAGAAGCTTGAGGGCGTTCTCGAAGTAGACCTTCCGCAGCACGGCATCCGGCAGTCCCATCCCGTACAGCTTCCAGAACGCGTGATAGTCCCGGTAGTAGTCGAAGTACTCGTCTTCCGTCTCGAACACCCGCCAGAAGTAGGGGTATTCATCCGGCTGGAACGAGTCCTTTCCGAACAGCAGCCGGTCCTGGTACTTGATGAAGAATTCGCGCGCCGTGCGCGGTTGGCGGCCGAGGTCGTACAGCACGGCGCCGACTTCGCTGTACAGGTTCGGCATCCGGTCGAACATGCGGCCCAGCCGCGCGAGGTCGTTCGCGTGCCAGCCGAGGTGAGCCAGTACCCAGATGGTCTTCGGATGTCGCTCGAAGAGCCGATCCCGCTCCGCCGCCAGCTGCTCGAACGACGGATACCGTGATCGGTCGTGGTAGCGCCGATCGGGGAAGAGCGCGAGTTCGAGCCACCGCTCGTTCTGGTAATCAATCGGCTGGAAGAACTCCGACGGGTCGGCCACGTGAATGAAGACGGGGACCTTGAGGCGGGCCGCCGTCTCCCACACGGGATCCAGCTCGGGGTCGTCGAGCGCGAGGCGAGTGCCGTCGGTCCTGCGGAAGGAAAGCCCGAATCCCTTGCCGATTTCCCCCACCCCCACGGCCCCCGCCTTGATGTCCGCCTCCAGCTGGGCCGCGATTCTGGCCCCCGAGCCCGGCCCCACATCGCGCAGGTTCAGGTTG
Organism: uncultured Gemmatimonadaceae bacterium; assembly: GCA_964627675.1. Taxonomy (GTDB): domain Bacteria; phylum Gemmatimonadota; class Gemmatimonadetes; order Gemmatimonadales; family GWC2-71-9; genus JACQHC01. The sequence goes on along the minus strand of CAZVKD010000019.1, from coordinate 2,720 downwards.
GTGAAGAACACGAAACGATCGCGGTACCGGCTGGCCTTCACCGCTTCGATCTGCTGGCGAAGTTGCTCGCCCCCCCGGCCGCTGACCACCATGACGCGCAGGTTCAGCGAGTCCATGGCGGCGCCGACACTGTTGATGACCTCCTGAGAGGTGAGTGCGGGCGGATGGCCGTGGAAGTCCACCGCGGGGAACTTGGCCCGGGGCACGGGGTTTGCGGGAACGATGAGCGTCGAGCGGGGGTGGTATTCGAGGATCGTCGGGGGCGGAAACTCCGGCTCCCGGCCGGTACCGGGGCGTGGGCGAAACTGACCCGGCGGACGATCCTGGGCTGCCGCCGCGGTCGCGAGCACGGGAAGAAGGAACACGGCCGCACGTGGGATGAAACCGGTCAAGCGCTCGGGCATGGAGGGGCTCCTCGAACTGCGGGGTTCTCGCCGGCCGTTACCTGCCGTACAACAACATCATGACCAGCATCACAACCGCCACGGCCAGCGCGCCGGCAACGAAGCGGAGCCGACGCGTCTCGCGGCGATCTTCTGGCTCCGCGAACGGAAGCGGGGTCGTGCCTTTCTGTTCCGTGTACGCCCGGGCCCACTTGGCCAGATGCGCCAACGCCGAGCGTTGGCGGCCGGTTTTCGCGGCATCGGCCCCGGTGATCTCTTCCAGGGTTTGCTGTTCGTACTCGACCACCGGGAAGCCGCAATGGGGGCAGGCCCACGCGTGGCTGGAAACCCGCTCCGAGCATTCCGGGCAGTCAATCAGCGCCACCGGCAAGCCCTCACGTTTCCCCGCCTGCGGAGTTGTACCATCGGGACGCCGGCGACGTCAATTGTAAAGGTACATTACGCGTCATGTCCCGGACCGCCTTCACCGCGTATCTGTTCGACCTGGACGGCACGCTCATAGACTCCGTCGAGCTGATCCGTCGCACATTCCGTCACACGCTCGAAGCACACTGCGGCTGGCACCCGGGCGAGGAGGCGTGGCTCAACGGATTGGGCCGGCCGCTGTGGGATCAGTTTCGAGCGTACACCAGCGACCAGGCGGAAATCGCAGCGATGATCGCCACCTATCGCGAGTACAACGACCTTCACCATGACTCCATGGTAAAGCCGTATCCCGGCGTTGACGAGGTCGTACGCCAGCTCAAGGGGAGGGGCGTGCGCCTGGGTGTCGTGACCAGCAAGCTGAGGCGGGGAACGCTGCGGGGGCTCTCGCGGTGCGGCCTGGACGGGTTGTTCGATGCCATCGTCGCCGCGGACGACGTGGACCGTCACAAGCCGGACCCCGGTCCGGTGCTGGCGGCGTTGGAGCGGTTGGGCACCGAACCCGCGAGCGCGGTGTTCATCGGGGATTCGCCGCACGATCTCGTGGCCGGCAGGGGCGCCGGCGTGAGGACAGCCGCGGCGCTCTGGGGACCCTTCCCACGGGCCTGGCTCGAACCCCACGCGCCGGATTACTGGCTCGACGCGCCGCGCGACATCAGGTCGCTGGCGGAGCCCCCCTAATCGTCCCTGTCGTGGGCGTTACCGGACGGGCGCCACCACTCGCATCAGCATCTCGAACGCGCGGCTCAATGCGCGAGCGCCGGCTTGAGCGCCGCGGTACTTCCCAATGCGCACGACCACCAGGCCGTGGGATGGTATGATCGTGGCACTCTGACCGCCGGCGCCCCGCATGGAGAATGCATCCCGGGGAATCGGGTCGCCCCCGTCGCCGTTCACCCAGAAGAACCCGCCGCCGTACACCGGGCGTCCATCGGCGACCCACGCGGGTGCCGGCGTCTTCACGTACTCCACGTACCCCTCAGGCAAGAGCCGCTCGCCGTTCCATACGCCGTCCTGGAGATACAGATTGGCGAGCCGCGCCCAGTCGCGGGCGGCGATCATCTCGTATCCCTGACCCAGGAAATTCCCGTAGGGGTCGGTTTCGATGATGGCGTTCCGGATCCCGATCTTGTCGAACAGGGCGCGCTGCGGGAACGCGTGGTAGTCCTGCCCCAGCTTCTCCGCGCCAAGCCGGACCAGGTAGCTGGCGAGCACGGGGTCCGTGTTGCGGTAGCGACCCACCGTGTTGGGCTTCCATTGCTGCGGTCGCGTGGCCGCCCAGGCGAAGGAGTTGACGCCGCCCGTGTACAAATACAGGTGGTCGGGATACCCCAGTGAGTCGTTCCAGTCAGGGTCCTGCGGCGCTCGGATCCGGACGCCACTCGACATCCGCATGATGTCCATGATGCGGATCTCCCGGCGCGGATCGCCGGGCTGCTGCCATTCGGGAATGGGCGCCGGCTGATCGAGACGGTACACGCCCATCTGGATCAGCCGGGCGATGAGGGTCCCGGTGAGACTCTTCCCCATGGACCAGCTCTCCAGCGGCGTGCGCGTCGTGATGCCAGGCGCGTAGCGCTCGCCCAAGATCCGGCCGTTGCGGGTGATCACGAGGGCGAGGGTCATCGCGTCCGGTGGGCCGAACGCGGTGTCCATGATCGCCGCGAAGGCTGCCGAGTCGATCCCCGCGGGCCACGGCGCCGTGGGGAGGACGTCGCCCATCGGCCACGGGGTCGTGGCCGGGTCGGGCAGGTTCGGCCGGACGTCGCTCGGGGTGAAAAAGACGGAGTCGGCGCCGACGGGAAGCGCCACACAGCCCTGACTCTTGAACCGCCGGGCGACGCGAGTGACCCCGGTGGCGAGCCGAAGCCGGACCTCCTGGCGGGCGCGATC